>NZ_JBBNAH010000364.1:0-1278 GCF_037994325.1 Pseudomonas sp. | reverse complement strand
CACGTCGTCGTTCCCGTGGTCAGCGCCGTCGCAGCAACCGTCGTGAGCGTCAGCGTGATGCCAACGGCAACATCATCGAAGGCAGCGAAGAAGCAGGCTCCGAAGAAGCGGGCAGCGAAGACACCGGCAATGCCGCGGTCGCCACTGCTGTAGCCGCAACGGCTGCCACCGTGGTCAGCGAAATTGTTGCTGAGCACCAGGCCCCAGCGAGCGAAACTGCTGAAGCGCCAAGCGCCGAACGCAGCGAGCCCGTTGCTGTGGTTGAAGCCAACACTGTTGAAGCCAATGTGGTTGAGGCTGCTGCGGTTGAAGCTGCCGCTGCTGTTGAAGCCGCCCCCGTAGAAGCGCCAGCTGCCAACGCTAACGTGGTTGAAACCCCGGTCGTTGCAGAACCGGCTCCGGCCGTTGAAGCGCCTGCGGTGGTCGAAGCTGCACCGGTTGCAGCGCCAGCCGCTGAAACCGCGGTAGCAGAAGCAGCACCAGTCGCCGCCGAACCGGCTGCGGAACCTGCGGTAGAAGTGGCTGAAGTGGTTGTTGTGGCAGAAGTTGTTGAAGCTGCTCCGGTGGTTGCCAGCAATGGCCGCGCACCAAACGACCCACGTGAAGTGCGTCGCCGTCAGCGTGAAGCCGAGCGTCTGGCCAAGGAAGCTGAAGAAGCCTCCGCCGCTGTGGTTGAAGCGGTTGCGGCTGCAGAGCCTCTGGGCGTCGCGGCCCACGCCGCTGCTGATGTTGAGCACAGCGTTGAAGCTGAGCAGGCCAAGCAGGAAGAGTCGGCTGAACCCGCTCCAGTGCATGTGGCTGAGCCTGCAGTAATCGTTGAAGAAGCCCGCGAAGAAACTGCTAGCGAGCAACCCATCGCAGTGGCAGAAGTCGCCGAGAAAGCCGAGAAAGAAGAAGACAAAGACGAGAGCAAACCGCTCGTCTAAGCCTTCACGCTGAAGTGAAAAGGGGGATGCCAATGGCATCCCCCTTTTTTATTGCGTTGGATTGTTGGGTTTCGCTGCGCTCAACCGAACCTACGATTGGGCGGCAAAAAAAGGTCAGCCGGCGCGACGCTGCTCGGCCATATCCAACACACCAGGCACCAACGCATACCCCTGTTCATCGTTACGCCACACCAAACCACCTTGCCACATACGGCGCAGGGCCTGGCTTAGGCATAGCTGAGAAATCGGCACCTGGGCGCTCAATAGGCGTGTGTGGATATCTTGCAAGGTGATGGCTTGGCCAACTTCACTGCAATCACACAGCACATCAAGAATCTTCAGACGTGGCTGG
>NZ_JBBNAH010000363.1:0-3752 GCF_037994325.1 Pseudomonas sp. | reverse complement strand
GTGGCCGCGCGGTACACCGGGCATCAGGCGGGCGAACAGCGGGCCGAGCAGGCGCGCGAGCATGTCGACCAGGCCGGCTTTTTCGGCAATGCGCAAAAAGCCCAGCCACAAGGTCAGGGTGCCGAATAGCAGCACCATCACTTCCACCGACAGCTTGGCCATGGCGAACAGGCTTTCCACCATCGCGGCAAAGATGCCGGCGTTGCCACCGACCAACCACTGCGCTAATGCCGAGACGGCGGCTATTACAAAAAAACTCAGCCACAGGCCGTTGAGCATGGTGTGTCCCCCAGATGTGCCGCGGATGATAGCGGCGTGGAGTAGTGCTTTGCCAGAAAGCACGGCCTTTTCGCCAAGGTAGCTGGCCAGGCAGCAGGGTGAGAATTCTCGGCTAGGCTCAAACCGCTGTTGTTAGCAGCAGCCTATTCCCCACCCCCACCTTTGGGAGCTTCAAGGATGACCAGACAGCTACTTGTCACGTTTGCGCTTACCACAAGCCTGCTGCTTGCCGGCTGCTCCAGCTCCACCACCAAGCCTGAGCAGTATTCCGGTTTTCTCCCGGACTACTCGATCCTCAAGCCCGCCACGTCAGCCAGCGGGGCGCCGGTGATGCGTTGGGTGAAGCCAGGGCTGGACCTCAGTAGGTACAGCTCGGTGCTGGTGGAGCAACCGCAGTTCTATCCCAAGCCCAAACCTAGCGATCAGGTGAGCCAGAAAACCCTGAACGATGTGTCCAACTACCTGCAGCAAGCGATGAAGCGTGAACTGGCCGGGCGCCTGACGGTGGTTAGCCAAGCCAACGCTGACACCTTGGTTATTCGCTCAGCGATTACCGCTGTGGATGTCTCTGCCGAAGGCTTGAAGGTGTATGAGGTGATTCCGATTGCCCTGGCAGTAGCCGCCGCCAGCACCGCCGCCGGCACGCGTGATGAAGACACCACCATTTACGTTGAGCTGCAGGCGCTTGATGGCGGCACCAGCCAACCGGTGGCCGAGGTGGTGCGCAAAGGCACCGGCTTGCAGTTGGAGAACAACAGCACGCAACTGACGGTAAAAGACTTGGCGCCGGTGTTGGACACCTGGGCCAAGGATGCGCGCAACTTCAAGCCGTAACGTTTACCCCTCCCCGGACAAAAGCGCCCTCTACGGAGGGCGTTCTGCGCTTGGCACCGCGCCCGTGCCGGCAGCCCTGGCCGAGCAATAAGTTCGCCGCAGTATCCGTCGCAACTCTACCTAAAAACCGCTAATGGCCTGCGCTTTTGCCAGCCGCGCAGAAGGCCGGTCCTACCCCTTGGCCGGTGCTAGGCGACAGCCATGCACCAGCGCGTATGCGAGTTTTATCGCTCTGGGAAACGCAGCGCGAAACCCCAGAACGCGGCTCGCAAGCCGAAAAAATAACCCGTCCCCACCGGCGTTTTGCACGGCGGCAGGGGCGTGCCAAGAGAGATCATTGGGAGGTCTTATGAAACTGATAAAAACCACGTTTGCGGCGGCAACGCTGGCACTCCTGTTCAGCAATACGGCTTCAGCCTTGGTGGTGTGTGGCCAAGGGAAGATTCAAGCGATGGACTATGCCTGGGCCAACGAAGGCGCCTTACGAATCGCCACTGAACAAATGCCCGGCGATTACGGCACCTACTTACAAGTTCAAGGCTTGGGGCCAATGATTGAAATGGGGCCAGGTGGCGCGATCCCTACGTACCGCTGGACAGATCGTTTGCGCATCCTGGACCGAGCGCTGGCACAACAACTTCCGGTGCAAATACTGTCGAGGGGTAAAAATTGTATGGGCGCTAGCGACGACTTCGACATCGCGATATGTACCGATGCAACCCGCTGCCAAAAAGCACGTTAATGCGCGCTGTTATGTTGGCCCCGCGCGCTTGCGCTAGCGGTTAACTAAAAGCTGCTTAAAAAAAACGCCCTCTGCTGAGGGCGTTTTTGTGTGTTGCTGCCTGGCGTCAGACTCGACCGCGACGACCAAAGATCAGCGATACAACGAACATCACCAGGAACACGACAAAGAGAATTTTCGCGATGCCGGTTGCGGTGCCCGCAATACCACCAAAGCCCAACACTGCTGCGACGATGGCGATGATCAGAAAGGTAATTGCCCAACTCAACATGATGTCTCTCCTTACATTTTGTTTAGGGTTCGAAACCCTGTTTGTCAGGAACCCTTAATAGGTTGGAACCGCCGGCTTTGGCCTTGGTTCAGGTTCCTTCTCTATTGCTGAACTACGGAAAAAATTGCCGTACTGCATGGTGAAAACAAAACCTGCTACGTCTGCGGCTGGGTCGCTCTTGGCAACAAGCGTTGGCGCCGCGAAGCGGGCTATCCGTAGCCCCGCGCAGGCTTGAATCCTTACTTGCCCAGGCTGTGTTTCAGGTCGCGCATGCGGTCATGGCAGGCACGTACTTTTGGCATTTCTACTGCCAGTGCCGCACGGACGTCCGGGTCCGCATCTTCCATGGCGTCTTCGAAGGCGTGCAGAATGCGGTCTTCTGTGTCTTCCAGTTCAGCCACATAGGCCGCGCCTTCGTCTTTGGTCATGCTCGCTTTGGTATCGGCATACACCTGACGCAGTTTGCCCATCACGGTACCGCCCTGAGCGGGGGTGTCGTGGTTAGCAGCGACTTTTACCGCCAGCGCCTGGATCACTTGGATCTTGGCTTGCGACATGTCGCGAAACAGCGCTTGCAGTTGTGGGTCTTTGACTTCGGTGATGGCGTGCTCGTAGAAGCGTTGGCCGTCACGGGTGATTTCGATCAGTTCGTTCAGTTGGCTGGTGCGACTGCTCATGATGGTTTCCTCTCTCTCTTTGTCTTGGGCCGTTCTTGGCCTCGTTGAGAGGGATATCGCAAGCGCTGTGCCAGCTTTTTAAATGTTTTTTATTCCTTTAAAAACAATAGCTTAACCATTATGACCGGCAAGTCTGGCCATGCAGCTTGCAGGATAGGTATAAATCCACCGTGCAAGTTGCACGAACTTGCCTGTACTTTCCGTGACTAACGCTCACTGCAACCGATCTTGAGAACAAACATGGAAGCCTCCAGCCCAAAAAGTGGCCGTATTTTGCTCGTCGACGATGAGTCGGCAATTCTGCGTACCTTCCGCTATTGCCTGGAAGATGAGGGCTACACCGTGGCTACGGCCACCAGCGCCATGCAGGCCGATACCCTGCTGCAACGCCAGGTATTCGACCTGTGTTTGCTCGACCTGCGCCTGGGCGAGGACAACGGCCTCGAGGTGCTGGCGCAGATGCGTCTGCAAGCGCCGTGGATGCGCGTGATCATCGTCACCGCGCACTCGGCTATCGATACCGCGGTGGATGCCATGCAAGCCGGCGCCAGCGATTACCTGGTCAAGCCGTGCAGCCCCGACCAACTGCGCATGGCCGCCTCCAAACAATTGGAAATTCGCCAATTGGCTGCGCGCGTGGAGCAGTTGGAAGGCCAGACTCGCAAACCCAGCGATGACCTTAATTCCCACAGCCCGACCATGATGGCCGTGCTGGAAACCGCGCGGCAGGTGGCCGGCACTGACGCCAACATTCTGATTCTCGGTGAGTCCGGCACCGGCAAGGGCGAGCTGGCCCGCGCCATTCACGGCTGGAGCCTGCGCTCGAAGAAAGGCTCGGTGACCATTAACTGCCCGTCGCTTACCGCTGAGCTGATGGAAAGCGAGCTGTTCGGTCACAGCCGCGGCGCCTTTACCGGCGCCAGTGAAAGTACCTTGGGCCGGGTGAGCC
>NZ_JBBNAH010000362.1:0-4448 GCF_037994325.1 Pseudomonas sp. | reverse complement strand
TGGTGAAAGCGACAGGGTTTCTGCGCAAGATCCTTGAACTGGGTGGCCGACTAGGTTTCGGCACTGGGTGTACCGAGCGCTACACCGGTCATGTGGAAATCCTTTTCAATAGGAGAGTTACCGGGTGATCCCTCTGGCAAAGGAGGATGGAATTTAGCAGGTCAGGACCGGCAGCAGTCGGCCAGTAGGGGACGTCCGAGAACAGACCTTTTAACCGATTCGTGCGTTACTGTTACTGCAGGCGCGCCTACCCATCATGCGGCCTCACTGGCGATTGCCTGCTCAAGCTGCTCGACGCGAGTTTTCACCTCTGGATGAGACTCAACCCAGAGACTGCCGAGATACTGCTTTACACTTCTTGAGCCAAGCAGTCGTTTTATGCCTGGGGCATCTCGGGCTTGAAGTAGATCATGTGCAAGCTCCAGGATATCCTCGCTTCGGCTGACATTTGGCTGCCCATACTCGATGTTGTAGCTCCAAACTCGTTGGATCTCTTTGATAAGTTTGCCAGCGGCCTTGGCGCTTTCAGTTCGAGCTCGGGGCATTCCTTGTACCTAGTTACTAGCGAAACGGGGACGGATTTATTTTCAGCTTTGATGCTATCAACCACTGTGCACGGACGTCAGCTTCTGGCCGATAGCAGACGTCCCCCCAGCGAAAACAGCTCCAGCGCGACTAAGGCCTCCAGTCCCAGTCAACGTCCAGCTCGTTTCCGGTCTTGTAGCTCTTGGGCAAGGGCGTACGTGGCAACGTGGTGCCGCCAAAGTAGGCTATCTCTCCAACGTGGATCCTCTCGGGCAGCGCGCGGATGGCGCTGTCGGCCAGAAAGAGGTTAAAGGTGACGGACAGGTTTTCGGGCAGTTCTTCAATGGCGCTGCCCGTCAGGTCGAGTTCGTCCAGATCCAGGAACGCTTTGGGGAGTTTGCGAATCTTCGAGTATTCGGCGAAGAACCCGACGTGCACGCTCGTCGACTCCGGTACTTCGGTGATCTGCGAGTGGCTGATATCCAGGGAGCACAGCTTCAGGTTCTCCGGCAGTTCGGCCACCTGAGTATTGGCGACAAACAGGTCCAGTTTGAGTGTCAGATCGCTGGGCAGGCGGGTGATTCCCGTGCCACGGATGTCCAGGCTGTCTCCCACGCTGAGCTGGGAAGGCAATTTGGTGATAGGGCAGTCCGTGATGATCAGGGCGCTGCCAATGTGCAGGCGCTCGGGCAGCTTGGAGATAGCGGTTTCACTGATGTTCAGCGAGCCAGACAGTACAAGCTCCTCAGGCAGCACCTCGAGCGCGCTGTTGCTGGCCACGATGCTGCGGCCTACTCGGATGTCGGCGGGCAACTGACGGAACTTGCACTCGGTGATGCGCAACGCGCCGCCGACCACCAAACCGGCCGGCAAAGACTCGCTCAGTATTTCGCTGTCCTCGAGAACCAGGTCTTCGGTTACCTCAAGGTTATCGGGAAGCACCAAGTCCGGGCATGCGTAGATCCGCAGGTCACCACGAACGGTGAGCGGAGAAGGCAGGCTGCGAAGGCTGCTGTTGTTCAGGCTGAGAGAGCCATCGATCACCCGTACGTTCTGCGGAAACTCGCTGATATCGCTCAGTGAGCAGTACGAGCCGGTAGTGAGGGTGATGCCTTCAGGCGATTCGACAGCAACAATGCGCTGACCGCCAATTTCAATAAAACTGTCCATGTTCTTGTCGTTCTCTGCGCAAGAGGGGGATGCGTTCGGGGACGAGCGAGCCCCACCATCCCGACAGTGCCGCAAGCAAGGTGCCGGGAATACCGCCAATCAGTCAGCCGGGCAGATGATGCATCAATGCCAGGCCATTGTGTGAAGTGGCCTTGGCAAAATGTGATGCTGTCTAGCCTCGCGGTGCCCTCGATACTCACGTGGGCAAAAGCGGACGTTTAGAGTAGAGAAATAGATCTTTCTCCTTTTCGCTTGATCAAGATTCAGGCTGATACGAGAAATTAGCCAACTCCTCAGGTGAACACTGCGACTCAAGATCAACATCCCGCTGCTGATCGCCTTTGTGCCCCTTCTGAAGGGAGTACTCGGTCATCCGCAGCAAAGTGTTGGTCCTGAGATTGATCAGCGTCGAGTAACCAATAAATGTCGAGACATACGGGTCATAGGTCCCGTCTTGAAAGTGGATGTTCAAGTAGTAAGGCAGAACCGCCTCGTCGTGAAACCAGGAGCCAGAAACTTCCACCTTGCTGAGGGCGTCGGTATTCAGAAGTCGGGTAAGACACTTTGGAAAAACCAGCGGCTTACCACCTAGATGAAGCACCAGTTTGGATACCGGCGTGGGTAGCTGAAACCAGGAGAATTCCATTTCCAGTTGTCCGGGACCGAGCGCTGGTGGAATTCCAGAGATAACGCCGTGTTCATTTATTGGCAGGATCACGTCTTTGTGTGCACAGGCCTTGCTGCTGATGAAAAAAACCAGCGCCAGCGCCGCCATCAACCTGTTCATGAGCATTACTACACGCTTATCCATAAAGCCTCGTTAATTCCATTTGACCGAGTCGCGAATGTTCATTCGGGGCGCTGGCTATGCTGCCGGAAGTGCGGCGATGAGTACATTAAGCTTTTGAAGCGAAGTGACTTAATCGAAAAGGCGCCAGATTTATTTTTCATACTCTTGACGTTAACTTCTGGTCGACAGGTGCCTATCGTGACCGGCTGCAAACGGCCAAAAGCAGACGCCTAGAGTAGAAAATAAGTCTGCCCCATTCCCCGTGCTGGTATTGGGCCTAGGGCGGAGAAAGCCCTAAGGATATAAAACGGAACTAGGCTGTCTGCTCTGTATCTCCGACTGCACTCGGCGCGCTCACTGCCATGCGGTTTAACAGGAAGAACCGATCATGCACCTCCTCGCAAAAGTCATTGGTGTCAGTCTCTTTTTATCGGTGGGCCAGCTCCAGGCCGCCGAAACCCAGCCGGCGGTAAAAGCCGCCGCCGAAGATAAAGCCGAAGTGCTGGAGCAAAAAGCCGCCGACAAGAACAGCCTGAAGGCTGCTCCACAAGCAACGCCGCTGAGCAAAACCGAAGTCCATGCCGTCGACCCCGCCGGCCAAGCGCCAATGGATGACGCCATCACCTGCCTGTCGCGGACGATTTACTGGGAAGCCAAGGGCGGTGCGAGTGAGGATATGGAAGCCGTGGCTAATGTGGTGCTCAACCGACTGGGCAACAAGGACTTTCCCCATACGGTCTGCGAGGTGGTCAAACAGGGTTCGGAAAAAAGTCCCTGCCAGTTCTCCTGGTGGTGTGACGGCCGGCCCGATCAGGTTGAGGAGGAAAACCGCTACACCGTCGCCAAGGAAATCGCCCGCAAAGCCCTTAACCAGCAACTGCCGGACCGCACCAATGGCGCGTTGTTCTTCCACGACCGGAGCGCTTCGGTGGATTGGTCCAAGACGTATATCAAGACCAAGGAGATCGGCAGTTTCACCTTCTACAAACCCAAGAGTGTGGCGGCGCGTTAGCGGCGCCGTTATGCCGATAGCGGCCGGTTATGAATGACGGCTATCGGATCGCCCGATGACGGCTAACAACGGAGGTTCGGCCCATGCCCAAAGTCACCACGCAACAGCTCGAAGACATGCGCGAACTCCTGCAGACCGGCCCACTGATCATCGGCGAGAACCATACGGTGAAGCTCGGACGGCAGGCCATCAAGAAGCTGCTGCGCATGTCGGCGATCCGCTTTCTGTCCTTGGAAACCCCGGTCGGCCCGGAAAGCGTCCTGAACACTCAAAACAACTCCGTGGATGAGACCTTCTTCGACCGCTATTTCAGCGAACAGCTGACCCTAAACAGCTCAATCACGCTGAAAGACTTGGCCCAATACGCCGTGGCCAACAACTTTGCCGGCAAGCAAGGAAAATATGCCGACGGCGACAAGCAAGCAGTACCGGTGTACTTCCACGATACCCCGCACCAGCGAAGCAATGTCGCGTTTGCCGGGTTGACCCCTACAGAGCGAATAGACGGCGACACGCTGCGCACAACCAGGCCAGTCTACGTGCAGCACGCCACACAATTTCTACCAGCAAACGTTAGCAAGTTACCCCTTAATGCCGACCCGCTGGCCACCGCTCAATGGGTGGTTATACGCAACCGTTACGCCAAGAAAGCCCTGACCCATATGCTTGGCGCAGACCCGGGCCAGCTAACTGGCCTGCTGATACTGGCCGGCAATGATCATATGAGCGCTGCGGTCTGTGGCAACGACGGCACCTTGCAACACGTGCTGGGCATTGCTCAAGAGCGCGTCTACGACTTTAGCCAGTGACACGGGCGCCCCACCGCCGCTATGCCGCCTGTAAAAGCGGCTGCGGCGACAAGCTTTTTGGGATACAAGCCAACGGGCTGGTTGCTGATCGAATCACAAGGCTGCTTTTCGTAGGGTGTGCTGTGCGCACCAAGCGTCGGCC
>NZ_JBBNAH010000361.1:0-17641 GCF_037994325.1 Pseudomonas sp. | reverse complement strand
AGCTGAAGTCGATCAGCGACTTCTTACCGGCATAGGGATCACCGATCATGCGCGGACGCTCTTTAAAGCTGGCGCTGACAATGCTTTTACTGGCGTCGTACTCATCAAAGCTGAGCCCGGCCAGATCGGCCCAGGTGTGAATCAGCTGCGAGCTGCTGTAGGGGCGATTGGTATCCGCCGTCAGGTTCCACTCATGCCCCTGACGCCACTTGGGCGAGGCCCAGACCATAAACGGAATGGTGTACATCGGCGCCGTTGGCTTGCCCTCGTTGCGGCCCAAGACATTGCCCGACTCGGAGTCGAACACATCTTCACCGTGGTCGGAGAGGTAGAGCAAAAAGCCGTTGTCGTCTTTCTTGGCGTATTCGCCAATCAGGCTGGACACCACAAAGTCGTTGTACAGCACAGCGTTGTCGTAGCTGTTGTAGGTGGCCACCTGGTCATCACGCAGCCGCGCCGGCGCGCCCGTACGGTCGGTGAACTTCTCGAACTCTGGCGGATAGCGGTACTGGTAGCTCATATGCGTGCCCAGCAAGTGCACGACAATAAACTTCTTCGGCGCGTCTTCCTGCAACACTTTGGCAAACGGCGCCAATACATCACCGTCGTACTGACGGGCGTTCTGGTTGCGGTTGTTGTTCAGGTACACCTGCTCATCGGCCTGCTCGGAAAACGTGGTGAGCATGGTGTTGCGCTTGGTCATGGTCTGCTGGTTGGTGATCCAGTAGGTCTTGAACCCGGCCTGTTTCATCACGCTGACGATCGACGGGGTTTTCAGATACAGGTCAGGGTTCTCTTCATCGGCAAAGGTCAGCACCTGTTGCAGCGCCTCGATGGTGTACGGGCGCGGAGTGACCACGTCGTCAAACACCAGCAGGTCTTGGCGCAGCTTGTCGAGATTTGGCGTGGTATTGCGCGGGTAGCCATACAGACTCATCCGCTGGCGGTTAGTCGACTCGCCGATCACCAGTACCAAAGTGGCCGGTTGCTCGCCCAGGCTACTTTTCAGATTCTTCAGCGGCGGCACCTTGGCCGCGTCAGTGAGCATGCCCTGCATATTGTTCAACTGCTCGCGGTACTGGCGATAACCCAACACCAACTGCCACGGCACAGCCGGTTCCATACGCGCCTCAACCTTGAGCATGGCGGCGGCGAAGGTCTTTTCTTGCAGGGTCTGGCTAATCAGCGGGTAACCCACTGACGACAGCAACATCACCACCGCCATCGCATACGCCGGGCGACCCGACATCTGCAAAGGCCGCACCCGGCGCCAGAGCAAGTAGGCCAACACCGAGTGCAAAGCGAAGCCGGCGATCATCCACCACGCAAAGTACTGGGTCAGGTACTCAGTGCTTTCCGCCATGTTCGACTCGAACATGATGAAAATCACGCTCTGGGAAAACTCCTGGCCATAAATAAAGAAATACCCAAGGCTGACCAGCGACCCGAGCCACAACACCACGCCGATAACGCCGGCAATAGCGCGGGTTTTCGCCGGAAACAGCAGCACCGGCACCAGCCACAGCGCACTCAACAGAAACGCTTGGCGAAAGCCGGTGAAACCCGAGGTGCCAGTGATTTGAATAAGAAGTTGTGGAGCGCAGGAGAAATACCAGAAAAACAGGAATAGCCAGCCTATGCCAGCCCAGTCGATGCCCCAGCGCTTCTCACTTCGTACTTGCATACCGCTTGCTCCACCAATAACCACAAATCCTGGGCGGGGCAAAAACCAACACACACCGCACCAGATCGTTAGGGCGTGCACCGTAAACGCAGCGGTGTGAAAATTTTGTCGACACGGATAGAGACCAAACAGGCGCGGGGGTTACAGGGTTCGCAAGCAATCAAAGGTCGCACCTAGCCCACCCCGCCCCTCCCCCGCGCACAAGAGAGCGCTAGAAGCTCTTGATCTGCTCTTGATCTGCTCTTGATCTGCTCTTGATCTGGATCTTGATCTGCCCGCCCCGTTTATCGCAGGCCGAGCGGAGTCGTTGTGCAAGGGGTCGAGCGGCAGGGACGCCGCGAGAGGCGCATCGGGCCATGGAAGGCCCGTTGTGCCGTGCCCCTGAAGCAACGACGCAGAGAGGGAACCCGCAGCGCAGCGGAGGGCCAAGGTAGGGGCTAGCGTTTTGGGGTACTTTTGGGGCAATGCCAAAAGTGCCTCGCGCGTAAGGCGCGAAACAAAACGTTCAGCACACGCGGTAACAAAGACCACCACAAAAACAAACAGCCGGTGCGCGCAGCACACCCTACATCAACCACCCCAACGCCTTAGCCCGCGCCACCGCCTGCGTCCGCCGCTCCACCCCAAGCTTCACATTAATCCGCCGCGCATGGGTCTTCACCGTATGCAACGAAATATGCAACCGATCAGCAATCTGCAAATTGGAATAACCCTGGGCAATCTGCTCCAACACCATCTTCTCCCGCGCACTCAACGGCGAACTCTCCGGGCTGCCCTGACATCCCGCCCCGGCCTGGTTCAGCAACACGCGCAACTCCAACGGCTCGGCCAACTGCGGTAACACCTGCTCCAGCCACTGGCCAAACTGCCCGTGTAGCCCTTGCAAATCCGGACTGACGCCTTGCTGCTGTGCCGTTTCCAGCGCCAAACGCAGCATCGCCTCCGCCGCCCTTTCCTGGCCATCGCCGAGCAAGGCCTGAACCAAGCTAAAACGGCAGCGGTTCAGCAAGCTGAAGTAGCCGTTACGCTCACAATCGGCGATCAAACCTTGCAAGGCCTCCAGCGCCAGCGGCACGTCACCGGCCTGCAGGTCGGCCAAGGCCAGTTGATAACGCAAACGCGGCAGCAAGTCGTAGAAACCAGACGGCGCCAGCAAGTCGCGCTCCAGGTAGCTGTCCAACGTTGCTTGCAGTACGGCCCGCGCCCGCTGGGTTTCGCCCTGACGCAGCCACAACACGCCATGGGCCAGTTGCAGCACACCGCGATAGCGCACTTCCGGCACATGCTGCCATTGCATCAAACGCTCGGCCTTGCGTAGCAGTTGGAAGGCCAAGGTGTAGTCGCTAGCCTGCGCCGCCAGATCGGCCAAGCCCTGATAACCAAAAATAACGTAGGCGTCTTCGCAGGCTTCAGCTGCATGTAGGCCAGCGCTGTAGGAGGCATGCGCCGCCTCGGTTTGCCCCTGGCTGGCCAACAAGCTGCCACGCAGTAGCAACAGGCGACCGAGCACCGGGCCCTGCCGCCCCGCTGCTTGCAGGTGTTGCAAGCACAGTTCGGAGAGCTCCATCGCAGCATGGGTTTCGCCGAGGATGGTCAGTTGGTGCACGCGGTCGACGCTGAGCAAGGCTTCAAACAACACGCTGCCGTTAAGGCGCGCCAGTTTCAGGCCTTCCTGAATATAGTCCTGGGCATCGTCCACCAGACTTTCTGAAAACGCCTGTTGGGCCAAGGCCTGGTAGCACAGGGCGCGCTGCGACCAGGCTTCATCGGCCAGCACAGCAAGGGCTTGCAGCGATTGTTCACGGGCACCGCGCTGGCCACGCTGGCGTTGCAGCACGCCTTGAATGGCTTGGTAATGGGCCAAGAGTTGTTGCTGTTGACGCTGGGAGGGCTGAGGAAAGAAGCGGCCAAGGTCGACCAGGCATTCATCCACTTCATCCAGGCGTGCACAGATCAACAACGCCCACGCCTGCAAGGTGATCAGCCGTGGCGTGCTGGAGTACAGGCTGGCCGGCAGTTCATGACGCCATTGCAGGAACTGGGCAACGCTCTGCCCGACCAGTAGCTGCTCCTGACCAAAGCGTTGCAGGTAGTTGGCGGCCACATCGGGCTGGTTGGCGAACAGCGCATGTTCCACCGCGGCGCGCACATCGCCATGGCTGGCAAACCATTGGCAGGCGCGAACATGGGCTTGGGTGGGTGCCGGCGCGCTGCATTGACGCTTGAGCACGGCGGCTACCGGGCGGGACAGACGGAACCATTCGCCGCAGCTGTCCAGCCCGAGAAAAAACATCTGCCGCGCATGCAGCTCTGCAAACAAGGCCGCACCGCCCTCGTCCACGATGTGCTCGCACAAGGCGGCAGAGAAACGTGGCATATGCGAGAGCAGAGACAAGGCGCGCAGCAGGTCTGGCGACAAACCGTTGAGCACTTCACGGGCGATATAGTCGTTAAGCAATGGCGTGCCGGCGCTCAGGCGCTCTGGCAGGTTGTCTACCGTGCCTTTGATCAACAACAGGCACACGCCAGCTACCCAGCCTTCGCTGTTGTGCAGCAACTGGGCGCGCAATTCAGTGGGTAAATCCAGGTGATGCTGCTGCAGCAAGCCGTCGAGCTCGGCCTCTTCCAGCGCCAAGGCCTGGGCATCAAGCTCCAGCAAATCGCCTTGCAGCATCAGCCGTGGCAGGTTCCAGGCTGGCCGACGGCGGCCACCGATCCACCAGCGCAAGGTATGCGGGGCCTGCTCCAGCAGGCGGTCGAGGCAATCATCCAATTCGGCGCAGGCTTCGCGCGGGTAGTCGTCGAGCACAATCCACAGCGGCTGCTCAACGCGGCTAAGCAAGCTGCATAGCTCATCGTAGGTATCGCCCTCTTCCACCGGGCTGCCGAGGGCCTTGGCCAGGCGCTTGAGCAACTCTTGCGGGGTGAGCGCGCGGCCAAGCAAGTCGAGCCACACCACGTGGGTGCCAAGTGGCGCGTGACGGACGCATTCATTGAGCAAAACGCTTTTGCCAAAACCGGCTGGCGCGCAGATCAACGCCAGGCGACTGTCGCCAGCGAGCAGCGCCTGAACCAGGCGTGGACGGGGAAGGTGCGCGGCCGGCAAACGCGGCAGCGGGCTGTCGGGTAAACGCAGGGCGCGCGGTCCAATCGGGTGGACATTAAGCATGGTCGATGCCTCTGCTTTTGTTTTTATTAAATGGAGCTGCGATGGATCTTATCCAAGATCAGCTCTCAATAACGCGGCGCAGACAAAAAAGGCGACCCGTGGGCCGCCTTATGTCTTTTGCTTAGCGGCGATCATCACGCTGCTCGATCACCGCAACAACGTTTAACGAACGCCTGCGTTACGCAACGCCGCCGGGGTGTAATCGGTGGCGGAGGTTTTGATGCCGAACTCAACCGAGTGTTTCTCTTCGTTCATCATGCCGATGGCCAAGTAGCGGCCCGCAATAATGTCGTAGAGGGCTTCGTACGCGTAGCCAGGAGCCTGAGCAACAAACTGTTGGTACAGGAAGGCTTCACCCACGCGCCACAGTTGGCCACGGCCGTCGTACAGCTCGGAAGCGGCGATCTGCCAGGAGTCTTCGTCGACGTAGAACTTACGTTTGCCGTAGATGTTGCGCTCGCCGCTTTTCAGCGTGGCTTCCACTTCCCACACGCGGTGCAGCTCATAGCGTGCCAGGTCGGAGTTGGTGTGGCCGGCTTTAAGAATGTCGGCGTACTTAACGTCCGGGGATTGCAGCTTGTAGTTGTTGTACGGGATGTACATTTCTTTTTTGCCGATCAGCTTCCAGTCGTAACGGTCAGGCGCGCCGTTGAACATATCGAAGTTGTCGGAAGTACGCAGACCGTCCGAGGCGGTACCTGGGCCGTCATACGACACCTGCGGGGCACGGCGCACGCGACGCTGGCCGGCGTTATAAATCCACGCCATGCGCGGCTCGGCCACTTGGTCGAGCGAGTCGTGCACCAGCAACACGTTGCCGGCCAAACGAGCAGGCTCGGTCACTTGCTGCTTAAAGAACAACAGTGCGTTGGCAGCCTTGGCCGGGTCCAGACCAGGCATACCGGCAGGGAACGACACTTCATCGGTGAAGTGCACAAGGGTGTAGCTGCCATTGGTTTGTGGTGTGGCCTGCACGATGTTGCGGCGCAGGTTGCCACCGCGATAACGGGTGATGTGGTTCCACACCACTTCCAGGCCGTTCTGTGGAATCGGGAAAGCGTAGTAGCGGCTGTCGGTGAAATTTTTCAGGCCGTTGCCGCCTTCCATCAACACGGTTTTTTCCGCGCTGACTTTCGCCGCTTTGTTGATGTCATCCGGCACATTGGTGGTGCGATGCGTGGTGTACACCGGCATTTTGTAGGTGTCGGGGTAGCGCTTGAACATCGCCAGCTGGCCAGCGGAGAGCTTGGCTTTGTACTGGTCAACGTTGGCAGCAGTAATCACAAACAGCGGCTTTTCGCTGGCGAATGGATCAGCGAGAAAGCCGCCGGAGTTTACCGACGCAGCGTTCTTAGCCAGGCCACCGGTCCACTCCGGAATGCTGCCGTCGGCGTTACCGGCTTTTTCACCGCCCAGCGGCGTAAGGGTAGAACCCAGCTTGGCCACTTCGGCGGCCGGTACGGCAGCCAGCACACTGCTAGCGAGCAGCGAGAGGGCCAGGGCACCCAACAGATTTTTCGTTGTTTTCATTGTTCTTGTAGTCCTCTGTTATTTCCGCAAAGCAATGCTTAGAAGTTCACGCCAACGCTGAGGGCGAGGAAGTCACGGTCGGTGAGTACGTTGTAATCGCCACCAAAGAAGTTGGTGTAAGAAATACCCGCGGTGTAGGTGTTGCGGTACTCGGCATCCAGACCAATGCTCGCGGCTTTGGCGCCTTCGTTGAAGTTGGGGCCATAACCATCAACGTCATGGGACCAGGACACGTTCGGTTTGAGGTTGACGCCAGCGAAGGCATCGCTGTAATCCCAGATAGCGCGAGCGCGGTAGCCCCAGGAGGTGTTGGTGTAGTAACCGTGACGGCCGCCCTGAGTTCTGTTACCGAAGGTAGAGTCGCGACCGTAACGAACGTCGTTGATACTTTCGAGACCACCAATGGAGTTGGCACCGATCTCACCCACGACCGTCAGGCGATCAGCGCCCATGATCTGGTCGAAAAAGTGGGTAAAGGTGGTTTGGATTTGCGTAACTTCTTTGCGGTTGTAACCGCGGTGGTCTTGTTCTGCGGTAGCCAACGCTGCGGCTACTGCACCCGCCGCGCCACCCGTAGCGGCGCCAGCGTTGGCCGCATCAACCACGCTGGTCGCAATCAACGGCGTCATATCGTTGGTGTTGATCTGCAGCGGCATGTTCGGCCGGTAGCTGATTTCGCCGGACCACGCGGTACCCGTAGGCAGCGTGGTGGAGAAGCTCAAGCCGTAGAGCTGAATGTCTTCAGGGTATTCGAAGTAGTAGTGACCGCGACCCAGCAACACCGGCTGAGCCAACGACCTGACCAGCGCCGATGGGCTAGAGCTAAGAGTAAGCGCAGTGCCGATGGCGGCCGCATCCGGGTTCTGCACACCCAAGAACGGCGTACGTGCGTGGTAGTTCATAAAGTACGCACCGTACTCGGTGTCATCACCCTGCCAGCGCAATGCCGCGCCCCATTGGCCGGAGTCGCTTGGGTCACGGTCGCCCAGGCGAGGCACGGCAACACCTTGAGAGTTGATGTCCACCCCAGCGCCAGCAAGGACGCCCAACGCCGCAGGGCTGGAGCGCAGTGCGTTCACCGTAGCGCCATCAAGAATCCGATAGTTGTTGTTGCAGCCTTCCTGCAGCACGTCAGTACTGGAGAAGAAGGTGCCGCAGTTATCCACAACGGTTTGGTCCCACTCCAACTGATAGAACGCTTCAGCAGACAGGTTTTCGGTGAGGGTTTGCGACACATAGAACATATTGACCGGAATCAGACCTTCCTTGACCTCTGCGCCTGGACGGCGGAAGGCGGAAACGTCGACCGGGTTGATCGAGTTGATACCGTTCTGGATAAAGGTACTTTCACCCCAGCTCACCACCTGCTTACCCAAGCGCACGCTGCCCGGCTGCTCGGCAATGGCGTAGTTGTGATAAACGAAGGCGTCGAGCAGTTGGTAACCCGAGGACTTGGCGCCCATTTTGGCGTCGCTATCGTCGATATCAGCGAGCTCGCGGCTCTCATCCTTGAGTTCGAAGTCGTACCAGTATTTACCGCGCAGGAAGACGCCGGTGTCGCCGTACTTCAGTTCCAGGTCGTGGATGCCTTTGAAGATTTTCGAGAAGGTTTTATCGCGCTGGAAATTCAGCCGACCATCATCGTTGGTCTGAGTAAAGGCCGTACCGCCGTTGGCGGAACCGATGTAAGTCTGGTCGCGCTTGGCAGTGGACCAGCTAGCACCGATTGAAAGCGAGGAATCGAATTGGCCTTCGATCTCGCCGATGTTGAAATTTACCGCCTGTGCCTGAGCGGAGGCGCCCAGTGCGATCGCGATTGCCAGAGTCTTTGGCTGGAACAGTCCGGGCCTTTTTGTTGTTGTCATGCGGCTCTCCTAGTGGGTGGAACTGGAGTGCACCGTACTCAGCGGATGACAGACGGATAAGCGCACGAAGGATTGATTCTGTGTGTCGCCCAAAAGGATGAATGCCCGCCTCCCATGGCGATTGCAGGGCACCAACACTGCAATGAATGGAGCACCATTCAAAAGCCTGGGAACTTTTGCTTTCTGGCAGCAATTGAGGAATTAGCTTGTACGCCTGTAGTACCGATCAGCGCAGGGTGTGGCGGTGCACGCAGGGTGTGAGTAGGAGTTGGTAACACAGGATTTTTTTGCGTACGGCACGGCCCCCAACAAAGCAGAGGGGGCCGCCGTAGGGCGAAAAAAAAGCCCCGCACATGCGGGGCTGATAGGCAGCGGTAAAGCGTCGTTACGATTTCAATGGATTGCCCAAGCCAGCCGGCGCCTGCTCACAGAGTGCGGTCAAGGCTTTAACCCACTGCGGGTGGTCATTTACGCAGGGCACCAGCACCAGCTCTTCGCCGCCGGCTTCCTCGAATTGCTCCTGGCCGCGAATACCGATTTCTTCCAAGGTTTCGATGCAGTCGGCAACAAACGCCGGGCACATCACCAGCAGTTTTTTCACGCCCTTTTTGCCCAGCTCATCCAGGCGCGCTTCGGTGTAGGGTTCGATCCATTTGTTTTTGCCCAGCCGAGACTGGAACGACACCGACCACTGATCCGGCTTAAGCCCCATACGCTCGGCAAACGCTTCGGCGCTGCGCTGGCATTGGCTGCGGTAACAGAAGGCCATGATCTCGTCGCTGACGCCTTTGCTGTTGGGCGCGCGCAAGTCGTGCTTAGGGTCGCGCACCAGCTTGCGGATATGGCTTTCCGGCAGGCCATGAAAGCTAAACAGCAGGTGGTCGTAGCCCTGTTCCAAATACGGCTTGGCGCTGGCGACCAAGGCGTCGAGGTAGGCAGGTTCAGCGTAGAACGGGCGCAAGGTGGCGAACTCGAAGCTCAATTGCTGCTCCTGCACCACACGTTTAGCCTCTTCAATCACCGTGGTAATAGTGCTGTCGGCGAACTGTGGATACAGCGGCGCCAAGGTGATTTTCTTAATGCCTTGTTTGGCCAGGCGAGTGAGCACGGTTTGCAGTGAGGGCTCGCCATAGCGCATGGCCAATTCCACCGGGCCGTGTTTCCAGGTCTGGGCCATTGCCGCTTGCAGGCGCTTGCTCAGAACTATCAACGGCGAGCCGTCTTTCCACCAGATGGAACCGTAGGCCTCGGCCGAGGCTTCCGGGCGCTTGATCAGAATCAGCGATACCAGCAAACGGCGGATTGGCCACGGCAGGTCAATCACGTAGGGGTCCATCAGAAATTGATTGAGGTAGCTGCGCACATCAGCCACCTGTGGCGAGGCTGGCGAGCCAAGGTTGACCAGAAGCAAAGCGTGATCGCTCATGCACATTCCTTAGCGAGGTGAAATAGAGGGATGGAAAAGGTCGCACAGCATCGCGCAAAGCCGGCGAATTGCAAAACCAAATCCCCCTATCACGGGCATTATAAGAACAGATACAGCGCCTGATCAGTTGGTCGAACAAAGCAGGCATCACGCGGCGAAGCGTTCTATACCTAACTACAGCACACAGGCCGTCGAACCTGTGGCCAATCCGCGAATCAGAGCGAGGGAAGCGTCCTCGCAAGCACACACGGTTGCCGCTGCGCTGCATGGCGCCCGGCCACCGTTTAGCTGCTTCCAACGTCCATGGCCAGCTTCAGGAGATCGTCCGCCCCGCTTACGAAATTAGAGGTCAGACATGAGTTTCCCCGTCGCCATTATTGGCACCGGCATTGCCGGTCTTTCTGCTGCACAAACCCTGCACGATGCAGGTTTAGCCGTACAACTGTTCGATAAAAGCCGCGGTAGTGGCGGGCGCATGGCCAGCAAGCGTAGCGATGCCGGCGCGCTGGACCTCGGCGCACAATACTTCACCGCCCGCGACCGGCGTTTTGTCGAAACCGTGCACCAATGGCAGGCTCGCGGTTGGGTCGCCGAGTGGACACCCAGCCTGTACACCTTTAACAACGGCGTACTCGGCGCATCGCCGGATGAGCAGGTGCGTTGGGTTGGCACACCGCGTATGAGCGCCATCACCCGCGCCATGCTGGGGGCGCTGCCGGTTAAATTTTCCTGCCGCATTACTGAAGTGTTTCGCGGCCCACAGCATTGGACCCTGCAAGACGCCGACGGCCAGACCCATGGCCCGTTTAGCCAAGTGATCATCGCCACTCCCGCCGCTCAAGCCAGTGGCTTGCTGGCCGCCGCACCGAAACTGGCTGGCGCAGCAGCGAGCGTGGCCATGGACCCGACCTGGGCCGTGGCGCTGGCGTTTGCCGAACCGCTGAATACCCCAGTGGAAGGCTGCTTTGTGCGTGAAGGTGCACTCGACTGGCTGGCGCGCAACCGCAGCAAGCCCGGGCGTGACAACGCCATGGATACCTGGGTTCTGCACGCCAGCAGTACGTGGAGCCGGCGACACTTGGACCTGAGCAAAGAAGATGTGATCGAGCAGCTACATGGCGCCTTCGCCGAGCTGATCGGCTGCGCGCTGCCGGCGCCGCTGTTCAGCCTGGCGCACCGCTGGCTCTATGCACGGCCAGCCAGCAGCCATGAATGGGGCTCGCTGCTGGATGCCGACCTGGGGCTGTATGCCTGCGGCGATTGGTGCTTGTCCGGGCGTGTGGAAGGCGCGTGGTTGAGCGGGCAGCATGCGGCTAAACGGTTGTTGGATCACCTGCTTTAACAAAGATTAGCGTTGCCGCCAGCCCTCGCCCCTAACCCCTCTCCCGCAAGCGAGAGAGGGGAACACAACCGCGACACAGCGTTAGAAACGCGCTCAAGCCCCTCAGCCCTTCCCCATCGAAACAAACACCAACAGATGACGGCTGCGTTTTTCCGTGATTAAAATGTTATGTTATTACATGTTTTTCACGGAACCCGGACATGAAGTCACCTGCCCTCGCCTCGCTTGTCGCACTCTCGTTTAGCCTATTTGCAGCCCCGGTCAGCGCCGGTGATCAGCCGCTGGAATTGGAAGAAACCAGCATTTCCGCCGACCACGTCGATGAACGTGCCGACGGCCCAGTACGTGGCTATCGCGCAACCCGTTCGGCCACAGCAACACGCACTGACACTGATATTCGCGACACCCCACAAAGCATCAACGTCGTGCCCGCCCAAGTGCTCAGTGATCTCAACAGCACGCGCCTCGACCGTGCGCTGGATTTCGCCGGCGGTGTCTCGCGGCAAAACAATTTCGGCGGCCTGACCTTCCTCAACTACAGCGTGCGCGGCTTTACCACCGGCGAGCTGTACCGCAATGGTTTTGCCTATAACCGTGGCAGCAACAGCGCACCGGACGCCGCCAACATCGAGCGCATTGAAGTGCTTAAGGGCCCGGCGGCCAGTTTGTATGGCCGTGGCGATCCCGGCGGGCTGGTGAATATCGTCACGAAAAAACCCCAGGCCGACGCCTTTAACACCCTGCAACTGAGCGCCGGCAGTTGGGACCGCTACCGCAGCGCATTGGATGTAAACACTCCGCTCAATGAGGAAGGCACGCTGCTCTCGCGGGTAAATATGGCGGAGGAAGACAACCACAGCTTCCGCGACCACGTCACCAGTCAGCGCAAGTTGGTGAGCCCAAGCCTGTCTTGGCAACTGAGCCCCGACACCTTCTTGCTGATCGAAAGCGAATTCAGCCGTACCGAGTCGGTATTCGACCGTGGCATTCCTGCGGTCAATAACGAAATGGGCGCGGTGTCGCGCACCACCTTCCTCGGTGAGCCGAATGACGGCGAAATCCGCAATAACAACCAGATGCTGCAAATCAGCCTTGAGCACTATCTGAACGACAACTGGAAAACCCGTTTAGCCACCCACTACAGCCAAGGCAAGCTCAATGGCGACAGCTCAGAACCCCAGCGTTTGGTTGGCCAGCAGGTGTCGCGCTTTTATCGTCAGCGCAATTTCGAATGGAACGACAGCATCACCCAAGCCGAGCTGCACGGTACGTTTGCGCTGGGCGGCTGGGAGCATCAAACCCTCACGGGCCTGGAGTACGAGAACTACCGTAACAGTCAGAAGTACCCGCAAAGCGCCACCTCGCTGGGCTATGGCTTGGACGTATTCAACCCGGTTTACGGCCAGCCGAAACCGACGATCACCAACAAAAACGACTTCTTCGAACACACCGAAAGCCTCGCGTTAAACCTGCAAGACCAGATCGTCTTTTCGGAAAAATGGCGTGGTTTGCTCGGCGTGCGCCTGGAACGTATCGAGCAACACGCGCTCAACCGCAGCACCCGCGTGGATAACACCCAGGAAAAAGACGTCGCCACGCCGCGCCTGGGCCTGCTCTACCAACTCACCCCGCAGGTCGGCGTGTTTGCCAATGCCTCAACCTCGTTCAAGCCCAATAGCATGGGCACCCAGGGCCAGGTGTTTAAACCGGAAAAGGGCATCGGCTACGAGACCGGCTTAAAGCTCGACCTGTTCGACGGCCGCCTCGGCGGCACCGTGGCGCTGTTCCATATCGACAAGGAAAACGTGCTGACCACCGACGCCAATGGCGACAGCATTGCCGCCGGCAAGGCCCGCAGTCAGGGCCTGGACCTGCAGTTCAGTGGTCAGTTGAGCGACGCCGTGCGGGTGATCGGCGCCTATGCCTATATCGATGCCGAGGTGACCAAAGATAACGTCATCAAAGAAGGCAGCGACCTGCTCGGCATCGCCCGCAACAGCGCCAGCCTGATGGCGGTTTATGAGTTTCAGGATGGCGAGCTGCGTGGCTCGGACGTCGGCATCGCCGGCAACTACGTGGGCGAGCGCTCCGGGCAAACCGGCACGCCGTTCGAGCTAGCGGCCTATAGCACCGTCGACCTGTTGGCCCATTACAAGGCCAGCGAGAACGTCAGCGTCGGCTTCAACCTGAACAACCTGTTCGACCGCAACTACTACGAGCGCTCCTACAACAGCACCTGGGTGCTGCCCGGCGACCCGCGCAATTTCAGCGTCAGCCTGACCCTTTCCCTTTAAGCCGACTAAAAATAAGGACACACCATGCCTAAATTTCACCTGCTGCTTATCGCTGCCCTATTCACTATGGAAGTGCAGGCGCACGGTCTGTGGACCGAACAGCGTCGCGGCAATATCGAAGTGGTCTACGGCCATGGCGCCGAAGACGATGCCTTTAAAGCGGACAAAGTCAGCGGCGCCTGGGCCTTTGATGCGCAAGGCAAGGCCATCGAAGTGAAGATCAGCCGCCTTGATGACCACGCCCGCCTGCAACCCGCCTCTTCGCCCGCGAGCCTAGCAGTAGCCCTGGACAATGGCGCCTGGTCGCAAACCCCGGACAACAAATGGATCAACCAAGGCCGCTCAAAAGTGCCCACCGCCGTGCACGCCCTGCACACCTGGAAATACAGTCTGGCCATCTACGGGGAAGACGCCAAACTGCCCGACCTCAGCGCCTTGAAGCTGCTGATCAAACCGCTGCAAGACCCGCTGAAAGTTGGCCCTGGCAAACCGTTAAAGGTGCAGGTGCTACTGGATGGCAAGCCGGTGTCCGGCATCAACTTGATTGGCGACTACCGCAGCCAGCCCTCAATCGTCAGTGCGACCACCGATAGCAATGGCCAGGCCGAGGTGATCGTGCGCAACGAAGGCCTGAACATCATCGCCGCCGAAACCAGCGTGCCGGTGAGTGGCGATGCGGATATCGACGAGCGCGGGTTGTTTACCTCGCTGAGCTTTCTCGGTACTCATCACCACGAATGATCCGTCGGTGAAATACCGCTATGCCCTCGGCCATCGTCCGCCGCCGGATTCTGGATCCCCGCCTTCGCGGGGATAACGGAGGGCTGGATCAAAATCACCGTCATCCCCGCGAAGGCGGGAATCCACTGGTCTGGCAATCCGGGGGCTAGCAACGCAGTACCGACAAGCCAGAAACAAAAAAGCCCGGCACTTGGCCGGGCTTTTTTTGCCGGTGGGCAATTACAGCTGCTTCAACGCTTCCACCAACGCCTGATTCTGCTGCGGATTACCAATGGTGATCCGCAGGAACTGATCGATACGTGGCTTATTGAAGTGACGCACGATCACGCTTTGTTCGCGCAGGCCTGCCGCCAGGGCGGCAGCATCCTTGTGCGGGTGACGGGCGAAGATAAAGTTGGCGCCTGAGGGCAGCACGTCAAATCCCAGCCCGGTCATCTCGGCCACCAGCTTCTCGCGGCTGTCGATCACGGCTTGGCAGGTTTGCTCGAAGTAGGCTTTGTCTTCAAACGCTGCCGCCGCTCCGGCAATCGCTGCGCGGTCTAGCGGGTAGGAGTTAAAGCTGTTTTTGATCCGCTCCAGCGCCTCGATCAGGTCTGGGTGGCCAACGGCAAAACCAACCCGCAGCCCCGCCAGCGAGCGGGATTTGGACAGGGTTTGCGCCACCAGCAGGTTCGGGTAATGGTTCACCAGGCTGATCGCCGTCTGCCCGCCAAAGTCGATATAGGCTTCGTCTACCAGCACCACCGAGTCCGGGTTGCTTTGCAAGATCTGCTCAATGGCATCCAGCGCCAGCACGCAGCCAGTCGGTGCATTGGGGTTGGGGAAAATAATCCCGCCGTTAGGCTTGGCGTAATCCTCGGGGCGAATCTGGAACTGCTCATCCAGCGGTACCGCATCAAACGGAATGCCGTACAGGCCACAGTACACCGGGTAAAAGCTGTAGCTGATATCCGGAAACAGCAGCGGGTTGCCGTGTTGGAACAGGCCGTGGAAGGCGTGGGCCAGTACTTCATCCGAGCCGTTGCCGACAAATACTTGCGCCTGCTGCACGCCGTAGTAATCGGCCACCGCCTGCTTCAAGCGCTCGCCGTTGGGGTCTGGGTACAGGCGCAGGTTGTCGTTCAGCTCGGCCTGCATGGCGGCAATCGCTTTCGGCGACGGGCCATAGGGGTTTTCGTTGGTGTTGAGCTTGACCAGGTTCGTTAGCTTGGGCTGCTCGCCCGGCACATAGGGCACCAGGTCTTTAACGAAGGGGCTCCAGAATTTGCTCATTGCCCTTCTCTCCTCGAATTCAGCGGCTATCAGCGGGCGTCACGCGCCCGCCCCATTAGTTCTTGATGCGGTATTCGGCGCTGCGGGCGTGGGCGGTCAGCGACTCGCCACGGGCCAGCACCGAGGCGCTTTTGCCCAACTCCGATGCACCCTCAGCCGAGCAATGAATGATCGACGAGCGCTTCTGGAAGTCGTACACGCCCAGCGGCGAGGAGAACCGCGCGGTGCCGGAAGTCGGCAGCACGTGGTTAGGGCCTGCGCAGTAATCGCCCAAGGCTTCGGCAGTGTAGCGGCCCATAAAGATTGCACCGGCGTGGCGAATCTGCGGCAACCAGGCGTCTGGGTCTGCCACCGACAGCTCCAAGTGTTCCGGAGCAATACGGTTGGCCACATCAATGGCCTGCTGCATATCTTTCACTTGAATCAGCGCGCCGCGGGTTTCAATGGAGGTACGAATAATGGCTTCGCGCTCCATGGTCGGCAGCAGCTTGGCAATGCTCGCCGCCACCTTGTCGAGGAACTCGGCATCGGGGCTAAGCAGAATGGATTGCGCGTCTTCGTCGTGCTCGGCCTGGGAGAACAGGTCCATGGCGATCCAGTCCGGATCAGTCTGGCCGTCGCAGACCACGAGAATTTCCGAAGGGCCGGCGATCATGTCGATGCCGACTTTGCCAAATACGTGGCGCTTGGCAGTGGCGACATAGATATTGCCCGGGCCGACAATTTTATCCACCGGCGGCACGCTTTCGGTGCCATAGGCCAGGGCCGCTACAGCCTGGGCGCCACCGATGGTGAACACGCGGTCAACCCCGGCGATGCAAGCAGCGGCCAGCACGATTTCGTTAATTTCGCCGCGCGGGGTTGGCACCACCATCACCACTTCCGGCACGCCGGCGACCTTGGCGGGAATGGCGTTCATCAATACTGAAGACGGGTACGACGCTTTGCCGCCCGGCACATACAAACCAGCGCGGTCCAACGGCGTGACCTTTTGGCCAAGCACGGTGCCGTCGGCTTCGGTGTAGGTCCAGGAGTCTTGCTTCTGTTTTTCGTGGTAGCTGCGCACCCGCTCGGCAGCCACTTCCAATGCTTGGCGCTGCTCGGCGGTGATGCGGGTCAGGGCCAGTTCCAGGCGCTCACGCGGCAGGATCAGGTCGGCCATGCTGTTTACGCTCAGGCCATCAAAGCGCTGGGTGTATTCGACTAGGGCGGCATCACCGCGCTCGCGCACGGCTTTGATGATTTCCAGCACGCGCTCGTTAACGCCGTCGTCCGACACGCTTTCCCAGCTCAGCAGATGATCCAGATGCTTGGCAAAGTCCTGGTCAGCGGCATTGAGTCGGCGGATGGCGATAGGAGCAGTCATAACGGGCCTCGTGATAGTCATGGACGTTAAGAGCGGTTGAGCGCAGGTGCGGGTTCAACCGGTTCTCGAGCGTCGCTAGGCTACCAAGCCAATCCTGTGGACGCCCGAGAAAGATGGCTATGAACAGGATAGGCAGGCGTGACCGATGGTCACGCCGAAGAGGTAGTTAGCCTCGGTGGTTGGCTTCCACCGCGTCACGCAGGGTATCGATCAAGGCCTGGATGCGCTTGTGCTGCATCTTCATCGAGGCTTTGTTAACGATCAGGCGCGAGCTGATATGGGCGATCAGTTCCTGGGCTTCCAGACCGTTGGCACGCAGGGTATTGCCGGTGTCGACCACGTCGATGATCTTGTCGGCCAGGCCAACCAGCGGCGCCAGTTCCATGGAGCCGTAGAGCTTGATCACTTCTACCTGACGACCTTGCTCGGCGTAGTAGCGTTTGGCGACGTTGACGAACTTGGTGGCCACGCGCAGACGCCCTTTAGGCTCCGGCACACCCACAGCGCCAGCGGTCATCAGCTTGCACTTGGCAATTTGCAGGTCCAGCGGCTCGTACAAGCCCTGGCCGCCGTATTCCAGCAATACGTCTTTACCGGCAACACCGAGGTCAGCCGCGCCATGCTCGACATAAGTCGGCACGTCGGTGGCCCGCACGATCAACAAACGCACGTCGTCCTGGGTGGTGGGGATAATCAGCTTGCGGCTTTTGTCCGGGTTTTCGGTCGGCACGATCCCCGCCTTGGCCAACAATGGCAGGGTGTCGTCAAGAATGCGGCCTTTGGATAAGGCGATGGTCAGCATGGCGCGATATGTCCTTAAAACCTGGTTTCCAGCGGTGGCGCAAGGCCCTGACTACCGCAGCGCGGCAATCAGGGCGCGGCCTTACTAGCCCGGTACGCGGCGAATTTTCGCGCCCAGCAACTGCAGTTTTTCTTCGATGCACTCGTAACC
>NZ_JBBNAH010000360.1:0-2808 GCF_037994325.1 Pseudomonas sp. | reverse complement strand
CGACCTACCTGTTCGATGTGCGCACCGCGGCCGAGTATGAGGCCGGGCATTTACCTGGGGCACGCTGGGTTGAGGGTGGGCAATTGGTGCAGGAAACCGATCACGTCGCCAGCGTACGTGGCGCACGCTTGGTACTGGTGGATAGCGAGGGCGTGCGCGCGCCAATGAGTGCTTCGTGGCTGGCGCAAATGGGTTGGCAGGTGTGGGTGCTCGCCGCGCAACCGGCTGGGCAATTTAGCCAGCAAGGCCCCTGGCAAGCACCGCTGCCCACGGTGCCGCAAGCGCCGAGCATTACGGTGCAAACCCTGCAGCAATGGCAACAAACAGCGGGCACCGTGCTGCTGGATTTCACCAGCAGCGCTAATTACGTCAAGCGCCATATTCCCGGTGCCCATTGGCTGCTGCGGGCCCATTTGCCGGACGCGCTGGCGCAATTACCAAAGGCCGAGCGCTATGTGCTCACTTGCGGCAGCAGCCTGTTAGCCCGCTTCGCTGCGGTCGATTTGCAAGCGCTGACACCAGTGCCGGTGCACGTTTTAGAAGGGGGAACTGCCGCCTGGATTGACGCCGGTTTGCCGCTTGAAAGTGGCGAGCAGCAGTTGGCCTCGCCGCGTATCGACCGCTATCGCCGGCCCTATGAAGGCACCGACAATCCGGTGGCGGCCATGCAGGGGTATCTGGATTGGGAATACGGTCTGGTCGCACAGCTGGGTCGCGATGCCACCCACGGTTTTTTTGTGATTTAACCGGCGTACAAACCACAACGCCTGATCGTGCTTGACCAGGCGTTGGGTGGTTTCAGTAACGTTTAGAACTTGAACTGTTTGACCAGTTGGCTCAGGTCAACCGCCAGGTAGGAAAGCTCGCCACTGGCAATGGTGGTTTGCTGCGAGCCTTCGCTCGATTGCGAGGCCAGGTCACGGATGCTGATCAGGCTGCGGTCCACTTCATGGGCCACCTGCGCCTGCTCCTCGGCGGCCGTGGCAATCATCAGGCTGCGCTCGTAGATGTGCTCGATGGACTGGTTAATTTGTACCAACGCCTGCCCGGCGGCACTGGACAGTGCTTGGGTGTGCAGCGCCTGATCATTGGTTTGGCTCATCGCTTTCAAAGCGGCGCCGCTGCAGCTTTCAATGCCGGTCATCATGCCCTCGATATCCTGAGTGGCCTGCTGGGTACGACGGGCCAGCGCGCGCACCTCCTCGGCTACCACGGCAAAACCACGACCGGCCTCACCGGCACGGGCTGCTTCGATAGCGGCGTTCAGCGCCAGCAAGTTGGTCTGCTCGGCTACGGCACGAATCACGGCCAATACTTTGTTGATCTCGCTGGCCACGGTGGCCAGCTCTTCAACGCTGGCGGAGGTGTCTTGCACGCGGCCAACCATTTGCGCGATGGCGGCCAGGGTTTCATCGACGCGCTCGCAACCATGGTTGGCCGCTTGCGTGGTTTGCGTGGCCACTTCCAACGCGCCAGCGGCGTTACGCGCCACTTCTTCAATGGCAGCGCTCATTTCAGTGACGGCGGTAGCGGCCATTTCCACTTCGTTAGCCTGACGCTCCATGCCTTTAGCGGCATCTTCGGTGATGGCGTGCATCTCTTCCGCGGTAGCCGCCAATTGAGTGGAGGAATCGCCGATTTTTTCCAGGGCGCTGCACAGGTTGCTTTGCATGGTTGCCAAGGCCTTGAGCAGACGCGCCATTTCATCCTGGCCGGTGATTTCAATGGTTTCACTGAGGTCGTTGTTGGCGATTCGCTCGGCAATCTGCAGTGCCTGGCGCACGGGGGACAGTACGCTGCGGGTGTACTGCCAAGCCAGAACGATACAAGCCAAGGCCGCACACACGCTAAAGCCAATGACCAACCGTACGGTGTCATCAAACGCAGTCTCGGCTTTCAGGCTATACGCCTTGGCGCGCTCGTCGTTGCTGCTTACCAGCGCAGTGATGCGCTCCTGCAGCGCTCTACTGCTCGTCGACAGCTCCGCCTGCGTCAGCTTCATTGCGCCGTCCAGGTCATTGGCCGCGATCAACGCCATATAGTGGCTCTGCACACCGTTGAACTGTTTGACGCTGGCTTGCAACAGCGCAACTGCTTTTTGCTCTTGCGCATCCAGATTCAAGCCTGCCAAGGCCGTGAAATTGCCTTCGATCTTACCCAGCGACACCTGAATATCGGCCATGGCCCGACGCCGCTCTTCGGGCGCTTCATCATCATTGCGCATCAGGCTGTTGTAAAAACGCACGTCGGAAAAATTGGCATCCAACTCGCCCAGCTCTTTCACCGCAGGAATGATGTGAACTTGAAAATAGCTGCCCACGCCGCGCAGTTTGTTGGCCTGTTGTAAGGCGGTCACACCGAGGCCAACGATCAGTAGGCAAAACACGCTAAAGAACAAGGTCGAGCGAACGGCGAGGTTAAGGCGACGGATAATCATGGTAATCGTCCAGTAGGGGGCTGAAAGCAGCAACGCATGGGCCAAACCAACAAGTGCTGGTTTGCCGCTGCGTATTACGGGACGGAATTAAACGGCGGAAGATGGGTGCGACTTAATGCGAAACAGCCCCTACACCTGTAGGAAACCCCTGACTAAAAAGCTTGAATTGCTAACGGCGCGGCCGGCTGCGGTAAACCATGTAGGACGCCTCTTCGAACACCGCTAAGCGGTTGCGACGGGGTTGGCCGGACTTCTAGAGTGAGGTATCGCTGAACTCATACGACGCCAAAAAGGACCATCGCCATGCACGACACCCTGTCGATTATCGCCGTACTCAAAGCCAAACCCGGTTTGCAAGACCACCTCAAAGC
>NZ_JBBNAH010000359.1:0-1237 GCF_037994325.1 Pseudomonas sp. | reverse complement strand
CTTCCGCCACGAAAAAGGCCGCCATGTGCTGGTGCTCGCCGACGCCTATGGCGCCCACAGCAAAGCCGCCGGTTACGAGAGCGTGCCGTTTTACCCGCCAACCGCCGAACAGCGTGAGCTCGACCATATCGACGACTGGCACCTCAGCCACGAAGTGCAGCCAGGCTCGTTAGCGCTCAACGACTACGACTTCCAACGCCCCAGCGCGCGCCTGGAAGTGCGCTCGGCCATCAGCCGCCCGCACACCGCCAGCGACTACAAGCTGTATGACTACCCCGGCGAATACGTGCAAAGCGGCGACGGTGAGCACTACGCCCGCACCCGCATCGAAGCCATTCAAACCCAGTACGAGCGCGTGCAACTGCGCGGCACCGCAAGGGGCATCGGCTCGGGCCACCTGTTCAGCATGACCCGCTACCCGCGCGCCGATCAGAACCGCGAATACCTGGTGGTCGGCGCCCGTTACACCGTGGTGCAAGAGCACTACGAAACCGGCTTTGAGGATGTTGAACAGCAGTTTGTCAGCCACCTCGACTGCATGGACGCCAGCCAGGCGTTTCGCCCGCAACCCATTACCGTGCGGCCCATCGTGCAAGGCCCACAAACGGCCATGGTGGTCGGGCCCAAAGGCGAGGAAATCTGGACCGACCAATACGGCCGGGTAAAAGTGCACTTCTACTGGGACCGCCACGACCAATCCAACGAAAACAGCTCGTGCTGGATGCGCGTGTCGCAGTCCTGGGCCGGGAAAAACTGGGGCTCGATCCAGATTCCGCGCATTGGCCAGGAAGTGATCGTCGGCTTTCTCGAAGGCGACCCCGACCGCCCGATCATCACCGGCCGCGTGTATAACGCCGAACAAACCGTGCCCTATGAATTGCCCGCCAACGCCACCCAGAGCGGCACCAAAAGCCGCTCGAGCAAAGGCGGCTCGCCGGCCAACTTCAACGAAATTCGCATGGAAGATAAAAAGGGCAGCGAGCAGCTGTTTATCCACGCGGAAAAAAACCAAGACATCGAAGTCGAAAACGACGAAACCCACTGGGTTGGCCACGACCGCACCAAGACCATCGACCACGACGAAACCGTGCACGTTAAACACGACCGCACCGAAACCGTGGACAACAACGAGACCATCACCATTGGCGTGGACCGTACCGAAAAGGTCGGCAATAACGAAACCATCACCATTGGCGTAAACCGCACGGAAAAGGTCGGCGCCGACGAAACCATCACC
>NZ_JBBNAH010000358.1:0-3419 GCF_037994325.1 Pseudomonas sp. | reverse complement strand
GCCATGCCAGGCGGGGCTTACCGGACTTTTTGTGCGCAAGATTATTCATGTGGATTGTGACTGTTTTTACGCCGCCATCGAGATGCGCGACGACCCGCGCCTGGCAAACCGGCCCATTGCCGTGGGCGGTTCGGCGGATCGGCGCGGGGTAATCGCCACCTGTAACTACGAAGCCCGGGCGTACGGCGTGCGTTCGGCCATGTCCTCGCGTCATGCGCTGAAGCTGTGCCCGGACCTGCTGATTCTGCGGCCGCGTATGGACGTATATAAGGAAGTGTCCCGCGAGATTCAGGGGATCTTCCGCGAGTACACCGACATTATTGAGCCGCTGTCGCTGGACGAAGCCTACTTGGACGTCTCCGATTGCACGCATTTTTCCGGCAGCGCCACGCGAATTGCCCAGGATATTCGTCGGCGCGTATCCACTCAGGTGCATATCACCGTGTCTGCCGGGGTGGCGCCGAACAAGTTTCTGGCCAAGATCGCCAGTGACTGGCGCAAGCCCAACGGGCTATTTGTGATTACCCCGGACGAGGTGGAAGGCTTTGTTTCCGAGCTGCCTGTCAGCAAGCTGCACGGGGTGGGCAAGGTCACGGCGCAAAAGATGGGGCGCCTGGGTATCGAAACCTGTGCGCAGTTGCGGGAGTGGAGCAAGGTTGAACTGGCGCGCGAGTTCGGCAGCTTTGGTGAGCGCCTGTGGAACCTGGCGCGCGGTGTGGATGACCGCGCCGTGCAGGTGGACAGCCGGCGCCAGACCATCAGCGTGGAAACCACCTACGACAAAGACCTGCCCGACCTCGAGGCCTGCCTTGAGCGCCTGCCCGGCCTGCTGGAAGAGCTGGAGCGGCGTATGCAGCGCTTGGATGCCAGCTACCGCCCGGAAAAGCCGCTAGTGAAATTGAAGTTTCACGACTTTACCCAGACCACCCTGGAGCAGGCCGGCGCCGCGCGTGATTTGGACAGCTACCGCAAATTGCTCAGCAGCGCCTGGGAGCGCGGCGGCAAACCGGTGCGTTTGATTGGCGTGGGGGTGCGCTTGATTGATTTAAGGCGGGTGAGTGAGCAGTTGGAGTTGTTTACGCGGTGACTCCGATCACCTTCTTGCACACATCTGCGTACGTCTCTGCACTCTGGATTCCCGCCTTCGCGGGAATGACGGAGGCTTTTAGAACGTCTCACCGTCGTCCCCGCGAAGGCGGGGACCCAGAATGTTGCAGGTAACGATGATCGACGGCAATGCTACTTGTACTCCGCCGACCACAACCTGATCGGCTTACCCTCAGCCGGCCACAGCTGCAGTTGATCAATCGCGGAAATATCCCAGCGCTCGACTTTGCTCAGGGCATTTAAAAACCGCTCTTCCTGTTCCATCAGCGCCGGCGCGCACATTTTTCGTGTGCTGCCGGCTTGGCTAAAGCTGATCTGCTGGCCTTTCAGACTGTAGGCGGCGAACCAGTGGTTGCAGCCGGCGCTGCCAAAGGCGCGGCCGTCAGCGCCGAGGGTGACGGTCAGGTGGCTGTTGTCGATCAGCGGGCGTTCGCCGATCCATTCCACTTGGTAGGGGCTGTCCTGGTCCAGTTGCGGGGCATCGCTGGCGCAGCCGGTCAGGCTCAGAACGCCGGTGGTGAACACGCTAAGGGCGAGGCGGGCTTTCATCAGATCTCCTCGGTTTGACAGGCCTGGCAGAGGTGACGACCGTTGCGGTTCTGCCAGTGCAGTTCGGTAAGACGGGCTTCGGCTGCCGGCGCATGGGCTTTTTTGCCCAAGGCGGCGTCGACGGCAAATTCAAAATCCAGTTGCTTGGCGCAGCCGTCGCATTTCACTTGCCAGTTGAGGATAGACAACTCGGTAAACACGGGCCCTTGCGCCACTGCCACCCACTGGCCGGTCGGGTTGATCAGGTGGCGGACCTTGTCGACGTTCAAACGCATGCAGAGGTCGCGGCTGCCTTTAAGAGTAACCAGCAGCACATCGCCGCTTTTTACCGACCCACCATTGCCGGTGACCTGATAGCGGCCAGGCACCAGGGCGCGGCATTCGATCAGGGTGTGTTCAGGGTTAAGCAGGTTGTAGCGAAAGTCGTGTTCGGCCATGGCGCAGATTCAATTCGATAAGAAAAACAAGGCCGGCATGTTATCACGGGCATTGCCCCATGCCGGACGTGGGGCCAGCCGCTCAGGCGCTGAGTTTGGCGATGTCTGCCAGGCGCAGCATGGCCGCGTCCAGTTCATCCAAGGCCTCGCGATAGGCCGGGTCGTCCTGCTTTAACAGGGTTTCGGTGCGCTGACAGATTGCCCGCAATTGCGGTACGCCGCAGTAACGGGTGGCGCCGTGCAGGCGATGCACGCGCTCGATCAGGGCATTGCGGTCGTCGTTGTCGCGGGCTTGGCGGATGGTTTCACGGTCGCCGTCCAATGAGGCCAGCAGCATGCTCAACATATCGGCGGCCAGGTCAGCTTTGCCGGCGGCCAGGCGCAGGCCTTCTTCTTCATCCAGCACTTTTTGCGTTGGCTGCGGCTGGGCTTGCGGCGCTTCGGTTGGGCGGTCGATGCCGGCGTTGCGCAACGCGAGCCCGGTCCATTTCAGCACCACCTGGGCCAGTTGCCGCTCGCTGATGGGCTTGGTCAGGTAATCGTCCATGCCGCCTTGCAGCAATGCGCGTTTTTCGTTGGCCAGGGCGTGGGCGGTAAGGGCAATGATTGGCGTCGGCACGGCTTCTTGTTCGGCTTCCCAGTGGCGGATTTGCTCGGTGGCCTGGCGGCCATCCATGCCGGGCATTTGCACGTCCATAAAAATCAGGTCGAAGGTTTTGTGCTTGACCACATCTACCGCGGCAAAGCCGCTGTCCACTGCGGTCACCTCGGCGCCCATGTCGCTGAGCAGGGTGTGCACCAGCTTGAGGTTGGCCGGGTTGTCGTCGACGCAGAGGATTTTCGGCGGTCGGCTGACTTGCGTGGGGTGGCTGACTTCGCTGGGTTGGTGGCGTGGGCCGAGCAGTTCAATCAGCGCGCGTTGAACCTTGCGCGTGCACGCCGGTTTGGCTTGCAGCTGGCTATGGGCGTCCGGCAACGACTCGTGGTACAGCGCCTGCTCGGTGGTGGGGCAGAGCACCAGGCTTTTGCAGCCGATGCGTTCCAGATCCCATACCCGTTGGCTGAGTTGCTCGGGCGGCAGCTCTTGGCTGGTGACGCCGAGCACCGCCAGGCTAATGGGATTGACGGTGTACTGCTGGGTGCTGACCGCGCTTAGCAGGCTGTCGAGGTTTTGGTGGTGGACCACCAGCAAGCCGCAGTCTTCCAGCTGATGTTGCAACGCCTGGCGAGCCAGTTCGTGCTGCTCAACCACGGCTACTGTGCGCCCCAGCAGCGGCGCTTGCGGTTGGTCTTCGGCATCTTCGCGGGCTTTGGGCAGGGTCAGTC
>NZ_JBBNAH010000357.1:0-5088 GCF_037994325.1 Pseudomonas sp. | reverse complement strand
GCCATACACCGCAGCACTGGAGGCGAACAGCACGCGCTTGACGCCGTGCTCGCGCATGGCCTCACACACATTCAACGTGCCGACAAAATTGCTCTGATGGGTCGCCACCGGGTCATCCACCGACGCTTGCACAGAAGCCACCGCGGCCAGATGCACAACGGCCTGACAACCCGCCACTGCCTGCGACACCAATGGCGCATCGGCAACGCTGCCGACCACTAACTCCAAGCGCGAGTTATCCAACGGCAGGTTGCTGCGCTTGCCCATGGACAAATCGTCCAACACGCGCACGGCATAACCTTTGGCCAATAGGCAATCGACCAGGTTGGAGCCGATAAAGCCGGCGCCCCCAGTAACCAGAATGGGAAGATCAGGCATGGCGGTAATAACGATCCAAAAGACTCGGCAAACCCGCACGCCAGGCGCGTGGTTTTATGCCGAAGGTATGCAGGATTTTCTTGCAGGCCAACACCGCGTGTTGCGGCTCATCGGCTACATCAGGGCGCGCGGCGTGGGCTTGAGCGCCGACTTCCTGCACCGCCAACTGGCGGAACGCGCGGGCTTCTGTCAGCACCGCCTGCCCCAGCGCCAGCGAGGTAGTCGCCTCGTAGCCACCGTAATGGTAAGTGCCCCACAGTGGCGCCTGGCAATCCAGCTGTTTAAGTACGGCGATCAGCACCCGGGCGGCATCGTCGATGGGCGTGGGGTTACCACGGCGGTCATCGGCAAGAAACAGTTCAGGGTCATGTTCGGCGCGGTTAAGAAAACGCCCGAGCAAACCCTCGGCGCTGGCGTCCAGCAACCAACCAAAACGAATCAACACATGCCGTGGGCAAGCCGCCCGCACACTTTGCTCAATGCGCCATAGCGCCTGACCGCGCAAGCCTAGCGGCACCTGCTCCTCTTTTTCGCTGTAGGCAGTGGCTCGCGAACCATCGAACACGCGATAGCTGGAAGGCTGCACCAGGCGAATGGAGTGGTGTTGGCAGAGTTCAGCGAGGCGCTCGACGGCGCGCTCTTGCGGGGCAAAACGTTCAGCGCTTACCGACTCGGCCTGAAACCAGTCGAAGTAGTAGGCGAGGTTGACCACCACGTCGGGCCGGGTTTCATCCAGCAGCAAGGTCAGACTGGTGGCGTCCCAGCCGCCTTCAGGCGGGCGTGGGGCGAGGAAGCCGATATCATCTTCGGCTCCCAGGCGGATCAGCGCCTGCCCAAGGGCATTGCCGCCGCCCAGTAGCATCAGGCGCATATGCATACGTCAGAGATACCCGATCAGAACGGGATATCGTCGTCGAAGCTGTCGTAATTCGGCGCTGGCTGAGCTGCCGGTTGCGGCGCCGGACGCGACTCACGTGGAGCCTGCTGTTCGCGCTGCGGTTGCGGACGCTGTTGACGCGGAGCGGAGTCGCCACCGCCGTTATCTGGACGGCCACCCAGCAGCTGCATGGTGCCGTTGATGTCAACGACGATTTCGGTGGTGTAGCGTTTTACGCCGTCTTTTTCCCACTCGCGGGTTTGCAGCTTGCCTTCGATATACACCTGCGAACCTTTACGCAGGTATTCGCCGGCGATTTCAGCGACTTTGCCGAACAGGGCCACACGGTGCCATTCGGTTTTTTCGACTTTCTGCCCGCTTTGTTTGTCGGTCCACTGCTCGCTGGTAGCCAGGCTCAGGTTGGTGACCGCATTGCCGTTGGGCATGTAGCGTGTTTCCGGGTCCTGGCCGCAGGTACCGACCAGAATGACTTTGTTAACCCCACGGGCCATAACGTTCTCCTAAGTATCGGCACGCGCCGCGAGTATTTCCTCGAGCGCCGAGCGATTCAATTGTTCGGAATCCAATTTGATATAGATGGCGGCCTCCTCGGCCACCACCACTGCATCTGTTACACCGTGCACCGCCAACAAGTGTTCCACCAGGCCGGCATCACCCACGGCGGCAGGTGACAGGGGCAAGCGAAGGCTGGTGACATACGGAGGTTCGCGCATAGTAACAGCAATAATTAGCCAGAGCCCACAGAGGGCTGCACATCCCAGAAAGACCGTATCCAGGCCACCATGCTGAAACAACCAGCCACCGAGAATGCCGCCTAACGCGGCGCCGAGGAACTGGCTGGTGGAGTAAACCCCCATCGCCGTGCCCTTGCCGCCTGCTGGCGAAACCTTGCTGATCAGCGACGGCAGCGAGGCTTCGAGCAAGTTAAACGCGGTAAAGAACACGATGGTGCCCAGCACCAGCTCATGCAGGGTGCCACTGGTCAGCCAGAAGAACACTTCACAGCCCAGCAGCACGGCCACCGCGCCGGCCAGCACGCGCTTCATCTGGCGCTTTTTCTCGCCATAAATAATGAACGGGATCATGGCGAAGAAACTGACCAGCAGCGCCGTCAGGTACACCCACCAGTGCTGCTCTTTCGGCAAGCCGGCACGCTCGACCAAGGCCAGCGGCAAGGCGACAAAACTGGACATTAATACCGCGTGCAGTACGAAGATGCCCACGTCCAGACGCAACAAGTCCGGGTGGCGCAAGGTGCGCCCAAGGGCTTCTTTGGCCACGCCGGACTCGCGATGCTGCAACGGCCCGGCCGAACGCGGCACCCACCAGGCCACCAAGGCAATGCCCACCAGCGCCATGGCTGCGGTGCCGTAAAACAAACCGGAAAGCCCAAAGGCCCGGGTAATCAACGGCCCCACCACCATGGCCACGGCAAACGACAACCCTATGCTCATGCCGATCATGGCCATGGCTTTGGTGCGGTGTTGTTCGCGGGTCAGGTCAGAAAGCAGTGCCATAACGGCAGCGGAAATAGCCCCGGCGCCTTGCAGCACACGCCCGGCAATCACGCCCCAGATCGAATCGGCGTTCGCCGCCAGCACACTACCGGCAGCAAAAATAATCAGGCCGACATAAATGACCGGGCGTCGGCCAATGCGGTCGGAGATAACGCCAAAGGGAATTTGCAGCACGGCCTGGGTCAGCCCGTACGCGCCGATAGCCAGCCCAATCAGTGCCGGCGTGGCGCCGGCCAGGTCCATGCCATAGGTGGCCAGCACCGGCAGGACCATGAACATACCAAGCATTCGAAACGCAAAGACCAGTGCCAAACCGCTTGCTGCGCGGGTTTCACTGCCACTCATGCGTTCGCTGTGCGGATCGTGCATGGAAAGACCTCAAGAAAATGCGCGCCGATTCTATCAGCCCCCATTCAGCGCCGCACAGGCGTGACGCTTTGCCGCTGGCTTGACAAGGCCCGTATACTCGACGGTTTTCGCCCGCCAAGCGAGGCTGCAGTGGACAAGATTTTGATTCGTGGGGCTCGGACCCACAACCTGAAGAACATCGACCTGACCCTGCCACGGGACAAACTGATCGTAATCACCGGCCTTTCCGGCTCCGGGAAATCGTCCCTGGCCTTCGACACGCTGTATGCCGAAGGCCAACGCCGCTATGTGGAATCCCTGTCGGCCTATGCCCGGCAGTTCCTGTCGATGATGGAAAAGCCTGATGTCGACACCATCGAAGGCCTGTCACCGGCCATTTCCATCGAACAGAAATCGACCTCGCACAACCCGCGTTCCACCGTCGGCACCATCACCGAAATCTACGACTACTTGCGCCTGCTCTATGCCCGCGTTGGTACGCCGCGCTGCCCGGACCATGATCTGCCGCTGGAAGCGCAGACCGTCAGCCAGATGGTTGACCAGGTATTGGCCCTGCCCGAAGGCAAAAAGCTGATGCTGCTGGCGCCGATTATTCGCGAGCGCAAAGGCGAGCATTTGGCCGTGTTCGACGAACTGCGCGCCCAGGGTTTTGTTCGTGTGCGGGTCAACGGCAAGCTCTATGAGCTGGACGAGTTGCCCAAACTGGATAAACAGAAGAAGCACTCCATTGACGCGGTGGTCGACCGTTTCAAAGCCCGTGGCGACTTGCAGCAACGCCTGGCGGAATCCTTTGAAACCGCGCTAAAGCTGGCCGACGGCCTGGCCTTCGTGGCGCCGATGGACGACGAAGAAGGCGAGGAGATGATTTTCTCCGCGCGCTTCGCTTGCCCGGTGTGCGGCCACTCCATCAGTGAGCTTGAGCCCAAGCTGTTCTCCTTTAACAACCCGGCCGGCGCCTGCCCGACCTGTGATGGCCTGGGGGTTAAACAGTTTTTCGATATCAAACGCCTGGTCAATGGCGAGCTAACCCTGGCCGAAGGCGCAATACGCGGCTGGGACCGGCGCAACGTGTACTACTTCCAGATGCTCGGCTCCCTGGCCAGCCACTTCGGCTTTAGCCTGGACGTACCGTTCGACGAGCTCAGCGCCGAGCACAAGAAAGTCATCCTGACCGGCAGCGGCACTGCCAACGTCGATTTCCGCTACCTGAACGACCGTGGCGACATCGTTAAACGCGCCCACCCGTTCGAAGGCATCGTGCCCAACCTGGAACGCCGCTACCGCGAGACGGAATCGACCACTGTGCGCGAAGAGCTGGCCAAGTTCCTCAGCACCCAGCCGTGCCCGGACTGCCGTGGCACGCGCCTGCGCCGTGAGGCCCGGCATGTATTCGTCGGCGAACGCAACCTGCCGGCCGTCAGCGGCATGCCGATTGGCGATGCCACAGAGTACTTCGGCACCTTGGCGCTGACCGGGCGCAAAGGCGAAATCGCCGAGAAAATCCTCAAGGAAATTCGCGAGCGCTTGCAGTTTTTGGTCAACGTCGGCCTCGACTACCTGACCCTAGACCGCAGCGCCGACACTTTGTCTGGCGGTGAAGCGCAGCGTATTCGCCTGGCCAGCCAGATCGGCGCTGGCCTGGTCGGCGTGATGTACATCCTCGACGAGCCGTCCATCGGCCTGCACCAGCGCGACAACGAGCGTTTGCTGGCGACCCTGCGCCACCTACGCGATATCGGTAACACCGTAATCGTGGTCGAACACGACGAAGACGCCATTCGCATGGCCGACTACGTGGTCGACATTGGTCCTGGCGCCGGCGTGCATGGCGGCCGCATCGTGGCCGAAGGCACTGCCGACGAAGTGATGGCGCATCCGGATTCGCTGACCGGCAAATACCTCTCCGGCCGAGTGAAAATCCAATAC
>NZ_JBBNAH010000356.1:0-21643 GCF_037994325.1 Pseudomonas sp. | reverse complement strand
ATACCGACCTTGACCATCACTATTCCTCTACGAAGACCACTGAACCCAACTGCGGGAGAGCTGCCGATGATACGGGCGCATCGGCCATGGGCCAACCGCCTTAGTGACGTAAGGCAGACGAAACCTGTTTAATACGGCCACTTCAGGGCACTCGCGGCTCGCATAACCACCTTATTTGTTTGGGAACCCCCCATGCTCTACCTCTGGGTAAAAGCCTTCCACATCATCGCCATGGTTTGCTGGTTTGCCGGGCTGTTCTACCTGCCCCGTCTATTCGTCTACCACGCCATGAGCGAAGACAGCGCCAGCAAAGAACGCTTCTGCGTGATGGAGCGCAAGCTCTACCGCGGCATCATGACCCCCTCGATGCTGGCCACCGTTGCCCTCGGTATTTGGCTACTGCTCCTGAACCCCGGCCTGCTCAGCCAAGGCTGGATGCACGCCAAGCTAACCTTGGTCGTGGTTCTGGTTGGCTACCACCATATGTGCGGCGCCATGCGTAAACGTTTTGCCGCTGGCGAGCAGCGCCACAGCCATGTGTTCTACCGTTGGTTTAACGAAGCTCCCGTGCTGGCCTTGTTGGCCATCGTAATTCTGGTGGTGGTGCGTCCGTTCTAACTCTCACAACTGCCGCGTAACGCCGGCGTCGTCTACTCGATTGGAGGTTACTGATGTCTTTGCCTGCCCTGCTCGAACAACGTCTGCGCTTACCGGTGGTTGCTGCACCGATGTTTCTGGTCTCCAATCCGCAATTGGTACTGGCCTGCTGCAACAGCGGCATCGTCGGCAGCTTCCCCGCACTTAACCAGCGTGAAAGTAGCGGCTTTAAAGCCTGGCTGGATGAGATCAACGCCGGTTTGCTACCAGACTCAGCGCCCTACGCCGTTAACCTCATCGTGCACAACACCAACCCGCGCCTGCAGGCCGACCTGGCCATCTGCGTGGAACAGCGCGTGCCCATCGTCATCACCAGCCTAGGGGCGGTGAAGGAAGTGGTCGATGCCGTACACAGTTACGGCGGCCTGGTATTTCACGACGTCACCACGCGCCGGCACGCCGAGAAAGCCGCTGAGGCTGGCGTCGATGGCTTGATCGCCGTAGCGGCCGGCGCTGGTGGCCACGCCGGAACCTGGAGCCCCTTTGCATTGGTTGCGGAAATTCGTCAGTTCTTCGACAAAACCCTGCTGCTGGCCGGCTGCCTTAACCATGGCCACGAGATTCTCGCCGCGCAGTTGCTCGGCGCCGACCTGGCTTACCTCGGCACGCGCATGATCGCCGTGCAAGAGAACGACGCCCCGGATGCGTACAAGAACATGATCCTCAGCGCCAAAGCTGCCGATATCGTGCACACACCCGCCGTATCCGGTGTACCCGCCAGCTTTATGCGCCAAAGCCTGGAAGCCGGTGGTTTCGACCTGGCCAAGCTGCAAGATAAAGGCGCGGTGAATTACGGCGAAAAACTCAAACCCATCAACGACGAAGCCAAAGCCTGGAAAACCGTGTGGTCCGCCGGCCAGGGCGTGGGCGATATCAGCGACCTGCCAAGCGTCGCCGAGCTGGTCAAACGCCTCGACGACGAATACCGCGCCGCCCTGCAACGCGGCGTGCAACTGGGCCAGCGCTGGCCGCGATGAACCGTCGCCACCTGCTTGGCCTTAGCGCGCTGGGCTTGCTGGGTATTTGGGCGGCACGCCCCAGCGACAATGGCCGGCCGTATGACGATTACTTCGCCAGCCTTAATGCCCTGCTAAAGCAGCAGGGCGCTGGGGTGCCGTTGTTGGTTGTCGATATGCAGCGCCTGGATGCCAACGCCGATGTGCTCTCCCAGCGGCTGGGCAGCAAACTGCCGTTGCGCCTGGTGGCCAAGTCGCTGGCCAGCGATGGTTTGCTCGACTACCTGGCCAAGAAGCTCGCAACACGGCGCTTTATGGCGTTTCACCAACCGCAGCTTAATCAACTGGCCCGGCTATTCACCGATGCCGATCTGCTGTTGGGCAAACCACTGCCGGTCAGCGCCGCCCTGGCGTTCTACCAGCAGCTAGGCATCACCCGCTTTGATCCAGCGCGCCAAGTCACCTGGCTGATCGACAGCCCACTACGCCTGCAGCAATACGCTGAACTGGCCCGCGCGCTGAAACAACCGCTGCAAATTGCCTTGGAAATCGACCTAGGCTTAGCCCGCGGTGGTTTTAGCGATCCCCAAGCCCTTGGCCAAGCGCTAAGCACATTGCGCACCAGCAAAGCCCATCTGCAGGTGCGCGGCCTGATGGGGTACGACGCCCATATCGCCCACTCGCCGCCCTGGATTGGCCGCGACCGGGCCTTTGCTGATACCAACGCGCGCTACCGCGCCTTTATCGACACAGCACAAACCTTCACTGACTTGTGGCCCGCGCAGCCGCTATTAAATGGCGCCGGCAGCCTGACCTATGCCTTGCATGCCCGAGGCGATACGCCGCTCAATGAAGTGTCCGTGGGCTCTGCCCTGCTCAAACCCAGTGAATTCGACAGTGACCTGCTGAGCAGCCACAACCCGGCCTTGTGGATCGCCTCGCCCGTGCTCAAAGCGCAGAGCGGCGAGCTGCCATACCTGGCCAATCTGCAATCGGCGCTGCAACGCTGGGATCAAAATCGCCAGCGCGCTTATTACCTATATGGCGGACGCTGGCCAGCCGACCCAGTGGCTCCGGCGGGTCTTAGTTATGACTCGCTGTACGGACGCAGCGCCAACCAGGAGCGGCTAAACGGCTCAGCGGCCACGGCGCTTAAGGTCGATGACTGGGTATTTCTTCGCCCGCAGCTGTCGGAGGGCGTGCTGGACGACTTCGGCGAACTCCGCTTGTTGCGCAATAACCGTCTGGTGGGCAGCTGGAAGCCAGAAAACATGGGCTGAAGCGTGATCGCCGTCACGTCTGCCCTTGTCGGCAAGCCACTATGGCCAGTACGCTGTGCGCCACTTCACCTCTATCGCTGACAGGGACGTGCGCATGACCGACACACGCTACAAAATCGTATTCGCTGGCGAACTAATGCCGGCTGCGGCACTGGACGCCGTAAAAGACAACCTCGCTCGCCTGTTCAAGAGCGACCTGGCCAAAATCGACGCCCTGTTCACTGGTAGCCCGGTGGCGCTTAAGCGCGATCTAAGCGATGCCGAGGCCGACAAGTATCTCGGCGCCCTGCAAAACGCTGGCGCCAAGGTCTACAAAGAACCGGACTTGTCTGCCAGCCTCAGCCTGGTGGAAACCGACGACCATCGCACAGCCCCCGTTGAACCCGAAGCTGATGCTACGCGCATGACCTGCCCAAAATGCGGCCATGAGCAGGGCAAAGCCATCGAATGCAGCGCCTGTGGCATCGTTATCGACAAGTACATCGCCCGTCAGGCGCAGTTGGCTGAAGCCGCAGCCGCCGCACCTGCCGCTGCTGTTGCCACCACTGGCGTAGCCCTAGCCGCCTCGCCGTACGCCACGCCACAAGCGCAAGTGGGCGACCCAGGCGCCCAATACAGCGAGCTCAACTACTTCGGTGTTGAAGGCCGAATTGGCCGCGTGCGTTATCTGGGCTGGAGCATGGCCTTGTCGTTGATGGCCATTCCCGTCCTGGGTCTGATTTTCGTCGGTGCGATGGCAGTGTCACAGGTAGTCGCCATGCTGCTGATGGTTGTCGCGTTTATTGGCCTGATGGTGGTGAGCGTTGGTTTTGGTGCCAAACGTTTGCACGACCTGGGCTGGTCGGCCTGGTTGCTGCTGCTTAACTTTGTGCCGATCGTGGGCAGCGTGTTTGCTCTGCTGATGCTGGTTTTGCCTGGCACAGCCGGCGCCAACCGCTATGGCCCGCCGCCACCACCAAATAGCAAAGGCGTTGTCGCGCTGGCATGGACCATGTTGTTGGTGCCCATCATCGGTATTCTGGCCGCCATTGCGATTCCGGCTTATCAGGGCTACCTGGACCGCGCCGCAGAATCTGGTTACTCGCAAGAGCAATCTGCCGAGCCGTCTGCTGACTATGCCGAACCGGCCGAAGCCGTAGACCCGGCTGACGCTGGCGAACCCGCTGACGACAGCGAGTCGGACGAAGAGTAAGCGCCCCACTGCTGTACTTCCCATTAGCCGCGCGGAGAACCCTATGCCCCGTTATGCATTAGTAACCGGGGCCTCCAGCGGCATCGGTCTGGCCTTGGCAGAAGCCTTGGCCAGGCGCGGGCGTAATCTGATTCTGGTGGCCCGCCAGCGCGATGTACTAGAAAGCGTCGCCTGCGAGTTCACCCAACGCTTTGGCGTGGAGGTGCTGTTTCGCACCTGCAACCTCGCCCACCCCACTCAACTCACCGGCCTGATCCATGAACTGGAACAGGGCGAGCTGCATATCGACTTGCTGGTTAACAATGCAGGGCTTGGTACTTCGGGGTCGTTTCTCGACAGTGACTGGGGCCGCGAACAACAGCAACTGGAGGTCAATCTGCTTGCCCTCACCCGCTTGTGCCACGCCATCGGCAACAGCATGGCGCTGCAAGGCGGCGGGCAGATTCTTAACGTGGCATCGGTAGCAGCGTTTCAGCCGGGGCCGTGGATGAGCAGCTACTACGCAGGCAAAGCCTATGTGCTGAGCTTTTCCGAAGGTTTACGTGAGGAACTCAAGGAACGCGGCATCAAGGTATCGGTGCTGTGCCCAGGGCCAACACGCACGGCGTTTTTTCGCGGCGCGCAGATGGAGATGGGCAAGCTGGATAACAGCAAACTGATGATGAATGCCGAAGAGCTCGCCCTGTATACCGTGCGAGCCCTGGAAAAAAACCGCGCCATTATCATTCCCGGCTGGCGCAATCGCCTGGCCGCAGGCAGTTCACGCTTCGCTCCGCGCTGGCTGGTGCGCAAACTGGCGGGCCGGATCAACAAACGTTTTACCCACTAGCTCACAGCGCCCTTAGCCCGCCGCCACAGTACGCCCGGCAGCCCAGGTGCGCAACGCGGCCAAGTCTTCCGCCATCACCACCGACAATGGCGAGGTACTGCTGATGGTGCGTAGCAGTAGGGCTTGGTCTACCGGCTGTTGCCGTGCCTGGCCGGCATACAAGGCACTGACCACCACCTGCTCAATCTCGGCGCCGGTAAAGCCATCGCTGACGGTCGCCAGTTGCACCAAGTCAAAGCCGGCCGGTTCCAGCTCGCGACGTTGCAGGTGAATACGGAAGATATCCGCACGGATTTGCGCATCTGGCAGGTCGACAAAAAACAGCTCATCAAAACGCCCTTTACGCACCAGCTCCGGCGGCAAGCGGTCGATGCTGTTGGCGGTGGCGACCATAAACACCGGCGCTTTGCGCTCAGCCATCCAGGTCAGTAGGGTGCCCAATACGCGCTGGCTAACGCCGCCGTCCTGATCACCGCTGGCCAGGCCTTTTTCCACCTCGTCCATCCACAGCACACAGGGCGCCATTTGCTCGGCCAAGCGCAAGGCTTCACGCAGGTTGCGTTCGGTCTCACCAAAGAACTTGTTGTACAGGCAGGCGAAATCCAGGCGCAGCAGCGGCAAGCCCCACAGACCCGCCACCGCTTTGGCCGCCAAACTCTTACCACCGCCCTGCACACCTACCAGCAACATGCCCTTGGGCAAATCGGCGGCTTTGGCTTCGAGGAAAATATCCTGCCGCTCGGCCAGCCAACGCTTGAGATTTAGCAGGCCGCCGACCTCGGCAAAACGTGCGGTGTCATGCTCAAAGCTGAGCACGCCTTCAAGGTCGAGCAGCTTGAATTTGGTTTTGTTCAGCTCGGGCAAATCTTCCTGGGTAATGGCGCCGTCGTTGCAAATCACCCCACGCGCCAGCACCCGCGCTTCGGCGTGGCTCATGCCGCGCAGGTTTTTTACCACCTGCTGCAAAGTACGGTTGTCGGTACGCACGCGGGCGCCACGGTTACGCTCGCTCCAGCGCCCGGCCTCTTCGCGCACAATGGCCAGCAGCTCGTCTTCAGACGGCAGTGACAACGTAAAGCGCGCGGCGTAGCGCTGAACCTCGGGCGGCAACTTCAACGCATGGGAAACCAGCACCACCGTCGGCTTATGCGGCGCCTCGGCCATAGCGATTTCCTTGAGCAGGCGCACCAGCTTGGGGTTGTCGTCCATAAACGGGTGCAGGTCGCAGAGCACATAGAGATTGGGCTGCGGGTCATGCTTGATCAGGCGCAGCGCCGCCTCGGCTTCAAAGCTGGGCATATCGCCCTGCGGCTCGCCGCCAAAACCGAGCTTTTGCATGCCCTCGGTCACGGCCCAGGTGTACAGCCCCAGCCCGCGTTTTACCGCCAGGGTGGTGAGGGTTTCCATTACCCGCTGCTCATCCCAGGACTCGATCACCACCAGCTTTACCTTGGAATCGAGCACCAGCCCCAAGTCATGGATATCGTTCTTCACACCTGCTCCCTATTGATCACGCCACACCGGCATGCACTCGCCGTCTCTGGCGGGCCTGTTAAACTCCGGCTCTCTTTCATCAGCTGGAGACCTGTCCGTGGACTGTCTGTTCTGCAAGATCGTCGCCGGGGACATTCCCGCGCGCAAGCTTTATGAAGACGACCAAGTTGTCGCGTTTCACGATATTGGCCCACAGGCGCCGGTGCACTTTCTAGTCATCCCGAAAAAACATATCGCCACCCTGCACGACCTCAGCGAAGACGACAAAGCCCTCGCCGGTCATATGCTCTTCACCGCCCAGCGCCTGGCCAAAGAACAAGGCTGCGAACAGGGCTTTCGCGCGGTAATGAACTGCAACGAGGATGGCGGGCAAACCGTCTACCACATCCATATGCATGTGCTTGGCAAGCGCCAACTGGCCTGGCCGCCGGGCTGATGCGGGGGTTTATCGCTCTGGCCCTGACAGGCCTGCTCAACACCTACGCCGTCGCCGCTGAGGTTTTTCACGACACCCTAAGCAGCAATGAGCCGGGCCCTGAGTTGGTGAAAGTACCGGCCGGCGAATTTCTGTTCGGCGACAGCACCGGGCGTGGCAACTACAACGAACAGCCGGCGCGCCGTGTCACCATCACCAAGCCATTTGCCATTGGCCGCTTTGAGCTCACCTTCGCCGACTGGCAGCGTTATGCCCGGGCCACCGGCAAAGCACTACCCGATAACGAAGGCTGGGGCTTGTCTGAGCAGCGGCCGGTGATCCATGTGTCCTGGTTTGCGGTGCAGAGCTATCTGCAATGGCTGTCGAAAGACACGGGGCAACGTTATCGCCTGCCCACCGAGGCCGAGTGGGAATATGCCGCACGTGGCGGTAGCAGCAGCTTTTACTGGTGGGGCGAGCAGCTCGATAGTCCCGAAGATAACCCGCGCGCCCACTGCCGTGGCTGCGGCTCGCCGCGCTCAGACCAGTACAAGACCGGCCAGGTTGGCCAGTTTGCGCCTAACGCATTTGGCCTGTATGACACGGCCGGTAATGTCTGGGAATGGACCGCATCACGCTTTGCCACACCGTTCGACGGCAGCGAGCAACAGACCGCCGGTTTGCTCGACCAAAGCCCCCGTGTCGTTCGGGGTGGCGCCTGGAATAGCGGCCCAACCTATCTGCGCAGCAGCTTCCGTGACCTGAAGCAGCCGGGCAAAGATGACTATGCGTTAGGTTTTCGCGTGCTCCGCGAGCTGCCCTGAGCGGCGCACTTCTCGCAAGTTGGAGTAAACTGCCCGCAGACTTTTCCGGAGGTAATCCTATGACTACCGAACGCCACTACTCCCCCGTCGACCGTTTGCTGCTGCAGGCCGACGCAGCTCTACGCACCCTGCTGCCCTTTAGCGGCCAACCTTACCGCCCCTCTCCTGGGCTGACCCAACCCGATGTGGAACTAAACGCCGATGACACCCGCCATGTGGCTGGGCTGATGCGCGTCAACCACACCGGCGAGGTCTGCGCCCAGGCGCTGCACCAAGGCCAAGCCCTTACCGCCAAGTTGCCCCATGTACGCAAAGCCATGGAGCATGCAGCCGAGGAAGAAATTGACCACTTGGCTTGGTGCGAGCAGCGCATCCGCGAGCTGGGCAGCCACCCGAGCATTCTCAACCCGGTGTTTTACGGCTTGTCGTTTGGCGTGGGCGCGGTTGCCGGTTTGATCAGTGATCGCGTGAGCTTAGGTTTTGTCGCCGCCACTGAAGACCAAGTGTGCAAACACCTGGATGAGCACCTGACACAAATTCCGGCTGAGGATGAAAAGTCTCGGGCGATTTTGGAACAGATGCTTACCGACGAAGCTCAGCACTCGGCCAGTGCATTGGACGCCGGCGGGTTCCGCTTTCCGGCGCCGGTTAAGTTTGGGATGAGCTTGTTGTCCAAGGTGATGACTAAAAGCACCTACCGGATCTGAATGTAACGCACCTGGGTCCCCGCCTGCGCGGGGACGACGGACTCCTCAATAATTGCCGGTCCCCCCCCGAGCAGGCGGGGATCTAGGCGCGATGAAGCATCAGAATCAGAGCAACAAAAAAGGGCGCCTCATCGGCGCCCTTTTGCATTTACTCGAATCCAGACGATTACATCGGCACGTTACGCGCGTAGAAAATCTCCAACATCTCGTGCTTCACCCGCTTGGTCACGGTCTCGCGTTGCTCGGCGGACAGGTTCTGCGTGGCATCGCCAAACAGGTAGTTATCCAGCTCGAACTCTTTGAGCAGCATCTTGGTGTGGAACAGGTTCTCTTGGTACACGTTCACGTCGGTCATCTGATAGGCCGCTTGCGTGTCGTCGGAGAGGTAGTTCTGGATCGAGTTGATCTCGTGATCGATAAAGTGCTTTTTGCCTTCCACGTCACGGGTAAAGCCGCGCACGCGGTAATCCACGGTGACGATGTCCGAATCGAACTGGTGAATCAGGTAGTTGAGCGCCTTGAGCGGTGAAATAACCCCGCAGGTGGACACGTCGATATCCACGCGGAACGTGGCAATGCCATCTACCGGGTGAATTTCCGGGTAGGTGTGCACAGTGATATGACTTTTATCCAAGTGCGCAAGGATGGTATCGGGGAGCGGGCCTGGGGATTCCTCGATCTGGCTTTCGGTCGGTGTGACCGGTTGCTCGGAGATCAGAATGGTCACGCTGGCGCCTTGGGGATCGTAATCCTGGCGAGCGATATTGAGGATATTGGCACCGATAATGTCGACGACATCCGTGAGAATCTGCGTCAGCCGCGCTGCGTCGTACTCGGTATTGATGTACTGAACGTAGGCCTGCTGGTCTTCCGGCGTTTCCGCGTAGCAGATGTCATAGATGTTGAAGCTCAAGGTCTTCGTCAGGTTGTTGAACCCGTGGAGCTTGAGTTTGCTTTTCACCGTAAGGAACTCTCTTTTAACGATGCGGCCAGGCCGCGTGATCGAGCATGCCCGTCAGTTGTGAACAACACAGCTGCGTAGGACGGTTAACACCTCTTCGCTTTGGCGATTTTGGGTATGGGTTCGCGGCGTCGTGTTCTCTGCACGACGCCCCGGAAAAAGGGGCGCCATTATGCAGAGGTCGGTTACCCGCTGCCAGCGTCTAATGCTGGCCGAGTATGCGCCGCTTTTATGATGGCAGCGTGTCAACGCGCCACTGGCGGTTTAGCCCAGCTCGATGATTTCGTAGTCGTGGGTAATTTCCACGCCACCGCGGCCGAGCATGATCGAGGCCGAGCAGTATTTCTCGGCAGACAATTCCACCGCACGCTTGACCTGGGCTTCTTTCAAGCCACGGCCCTTGACCACGAAATGCACGTGGATTTTGGTGAACACTTTTGGTTCTTCGCTGGCGCGTTCAGCCTCAAGAAAGGCCTCGCAACTTTCGATTGGCTGCCGGGACTTTTTCAGAATGCTGACCACATCGTAGTTGGTGCAGCCGCCGAGGCCGATCAACACCATCTCCATCGGACGCACGCCAAGGTTGCGTCCACCGCTCTCGGGCGGACCATCCATAACGACTACATGGCCACTTCCTGACTCACCCAGGAAAAGAGCTTCGCCAGCCCACTGAATCCGCGCTTTCATTGCCACGCCTCCACTGTTAAAAAGGGGTTCGCAGCTTAACACAGCGTTATAGACCAACTTAGTCACAGCAGACAGGTCGATAGAGTGCCGCCAATGATAGCCACGTCGCAAAACCGATCAACGGGCATGACTGTCTGTTAAGCTGGCGACGGTTTACTGGCACACTTGCTCGAATAACTATTAAAAAGATTGCTGCTAGGCAACGGATTGGACTTATTTTTTTCTTCGGGGCTAGGGCATGGTAGCTATAACTCTCACACCAAAAATAAAGAACATCGACAAACTGCTCGCGCATTGTCATCGCCGTCGTTACACCGCTAAAAGCACCATCATCTACGCAGGTGATCGCGGCGAGACGTTGTTCTTTATCGTCAAAGGGTCGGTCACCATCCTGATTGAGGATGACGATGGCCGCGAAATGATCATCGCCTACCTCAACTCGGGCGATTTCTTCGGTGAAATGGGTCTGTTTGAAAAGGACGGCATCGAGAAAGAACGCAGCGCGTGGGTGCGGGCAAAAACCGAATGCGAAGTGGCTGAACTGAGCTACGCCAAGTTCCGCGAACTGACCCAGCAAGACCCGGACATCCTCTACGCCCTGGGCAGCCAGATGGCCGAACGCCTGCGCAACACCACGCGCAAAGTCGGCGACCTGGCCTTCCTTGACGTGACGGGCCGCGTAGCGCGCACCTTGTTGGACCTGTGCAAACAGCCCGACGCCATGACCCACCCCGACGGTATGCAAATCAAGATTACTCGTCAGGAAATCGGCCGCATTGTTGGCTGCTCGCGGGAGATGGTTGGGCGTGTGCTCAAGGCACTGGAAGAACAGGGCTTGGTCAACGTCAAAGGCAAAACCATGGTGGTGTTCGGCACTCGCTAAGCTCACAAGGCTTGGATAAAAAACACGAACAATAAAAAGGCCAGCTCCAGAGCTGGCCTTTTTATTTGTGTTCCTTTTGTTGGGCTTCACTTCGTTCAACCCAACCTATCAATCAATGCTTACAGGCCCTTTACGCTCTGGGAAAAACAGCTTCTGCAATTCCAACCCAGGATTGGCCGCGCGCATAAACGCCTCGCCAACCAGGAAGCCGTACACGTTGCTGATTTCCATCAGCTCCACATCGGCGCGATTCATGATGCCGCTCTCGGTCACCACCATACGGTCGCGAGGGATGCGCGGCAGCAGGTCGAGGGTGGTTTCCAGGCTGACCTCAAAGGTGTGCAGGTTACGGTTGTTAACACCCACCAGCGGTGTATCCAACACCTTCAACGCGCGGTCCAGCTCTGCGCCATCGTGCACTTCCACCAGCACATCCAGATTCACCGACTTGGCCACCGCGGCCAACTCAGCCATCTGCACGTCATCCAGCGCCGAAACGATCAGCAAAATGCAGTCGGCACCCAAGGCCCGGGACTCGATGATCTGGTACGGATCGATCATAAAGTCTTTACGAATCACCGGCAGCGCACAGGCGGCCCGAGCCAGTTGCAGGTAATGATCGGCGCCTTGGAAGAAGTCGATATCGGTCAGTACCGACAGACAGGTCGCTCCGCCCACTTCATAACTCTGGGCGATGTCTGCCGGCACAAAGTCTTCACGCAACACGCCTTTACTCGGCGAAGCCTTTTTGATTTCGGCGATCACGCCCGGCTCTTTGCGTTTAGCCGCAGCCAGCAATGCAGCGGCGAAGCCACGCGGGGCGTCGGCAGCGCGCGCTTCGCGCTCGACTTCGGCAAGGCTTACCACAGCACGACGAGCAGCGACTTCTTCGACCTTGCGGGCGAGGATCTTCTCCAGGACGGTAGGCACACTCACGCTTGATTCTCCTGGCGGAACACCGCCGTAAAGGACGCCAACTCTTCCATCTTTTCCCGAGCCAACCCAGTGTGCAACGCGTCATGGGCCAACTGCACACCTTCATGCAGGCTAGTCGCTAAATCGGCGGCATACAGGGCAGCGCCCGCATTCAGCACAATCAAGTCACCGGCTTTTTTGCCGGCCTCGGTTTTGCGCCGCCCCAAGGCGTCGCGAATCAACTCCAGCGATGCTGCCGGACTAGCCACTTCCAGGCCCATCAGGGTCTGGCTGGTGATACCGAAATCTTCCGGGCGCACATCGTATTCGGTGATCTGGCCATCTTTCAGCTCGGCCACATGGGTCGCTGCCGCCAGGCTGAACTCATCCAGCCCGTCGCGCGAATGCACCACCAGAATATGCTCGCTACCCAGGCGCTTGAGCACCTCAGCCAGCGGACGGCACAGCTCCTGACTGAATACGCCGACCACCTGGTGCTTAACGCCAGCCGGGTTAGTCAGCGGACCAAGCATATTGAACAGAGTGCGCAGGCCCATTTCCCGCCGCGGGCCGGCTGCGTATTTCATGGCCTTATGGTGCACCTGAGCAAACATAAAGCCCACGCCCACGCTGTCGATGCAGCGCGCCACTTGTACCGGCGTCAGTTCCAGATAGATGCCAGCAGCCTCCAACAAATCGGCGCTGCCACTCTTGCCGGACACCGCACGGTTACCGTGCTTGGCCACCTTGCCGCCCGCCGCCGCCACGACAAAAGCAGCAGCGGTGGAGACGTTAAAAATGTTGGCGCCATCGCCGCCGGTGCCAACCACATCAACCACATGCTTAAGCGTCGGCAATTGCACCTGGGCAGCCAATTCGCGCATCACCGAAACGGCACCGACGATCTCGTCGATGGTTTCGCTCTTCATACGCATGCCCATCAGGAAGGCACCGATCTGCGCGTCGGTGCACTGCCCGGTCATGATCTCGCGCATGACGTCCTGCATTTCCTCGGTGCTCAGGTCAAGCTGAGCCACTACGCGGTTGAGCGCTTCTTTGATATTCATGCGCGCACGCCCCCGGTTTGCTTGAGGAAGTTGGCGAACAGCTCGTGGCCCTGTTCCGACAGAATCGATTCGGGGTGGAACTGCACGCCTTCGATATTCAGGGTCTTGTGGCGCAAGCCCATGATCTCATCGACCGAGCCATCTTCATGCTGGGTCCAGGCGGTGACTTCCAGACAGTCCGGCAGGGTTGCCAGCTTGACGATCAGCGAGTGGTAACGGGTGACGGTCAGCGGGTTATTCAGGCCTTCAAATACGCCGGTGTTGTTGTGGTACACCGCGCTGGTTTTGCCGTGCATCACCTGGCGGGCACGCACCACATCGCCGCCAAACGCCTGGCCAATGCTCTGGTGGCCCAGGCACACACCGAGAATCGGCAGCTTGCCGCCAAAGTCTTCGATGGCTTCAATGGAGATACCGGCTTCGCTTGGCGTGCACGGGCCAGGCGACACGACGATGCGCTCCGGCTGCAGGCTTTCGATTTCAGCAACGCTCAGTTCGTCGTTGCGTACTACTTTTACGTCGGCCCCCAGCTCACCCAGGTACTGCACGACGTTGTAGGTAAAGGAGTCGTAGTTGTCGATCATTAACAGCATGGCAATGGCTCCTTAAGCGTCCGGGGTGGTGGTCTGTTCAGCGAGGGCAACCGCGCGAAACATCGCCCGGCGTTTGTTCAGCGTCTCTTCCCATTCCAGCGCCGGCACCGAGTCGGCGACGATACCGCCACCGGCCTGCACATGCAGTTCGCCATTTTTGATCACGGCGGTGCGAATCGCGATGGCCGTGTCCATATTGCCGTTCCAGGCCAGGTAGCCGACGGCGCCGCCGTAGACGCCACGCTTGACTGGTTCCAGCTCATCAATAATTTCCATGGCGCGAATCTTCGGCGCCCCCGACAAGGTGCCCGCCGGCAGAATCGCCCGCAGCGCATCCATGGCCGTCAGCCCGCTTTTCAGCTGGCCGGTGACGTTGGAGACAATGTGCATCACGTTGGAATAGCGCTCGATGACCATTTTTTCGGTGAGCTTGACCGTGCCGATTTCGGACACGCGACCGGTGTCGTTGCGCCCCAGGTCGATCAGCATCAAGTGCTCAGCAATTTCCTTGGCGTCGGCCAGCAGGTCTTTTTCCAGCGCCACGTCGGCTTCTTCGCTAGCACCGCGCGGGCGCGTGCCGGCAATCGGCCGTACGGTGATCAGGTTGTCTTCCACCCGCACCAGCACTTCTGGCGAGCTGCCCACTACGTGGAAGTCGCCAAAGTTAAAGAAGTACATATACGGCGTTGGGTTAAAGCAGCGCAGCGCGCGGTACAGATCAATGGGCGCGGCTTTGAAGTCAATGGACATACGCTGTGACGGCACCACCTGCATGCAGTCGCCCGCGAGGATGTATTCCTTGATGGTGTCGACCGATCGCTCGTAGTCCTCACGGGTAAAGCTGGAGCGGAAGTTGGGCTCAATGCCGGACTCTTTGGTGAAGTCCAAACCGCGCCGTGGGGTGATCGGCTGACGCAGCTTTTCCAGCAGCTCTTCCAAGCGCGCCAGGCCGTTTTCGTAGGCATCTGGCTGGCTAGGGTCGGCGAGCACAATCGCGTGCATCTTGCCGGCCAGGTTGTCGAACACCACCACGGCATCGGAGACCATCAGCAAGATATCCGGCACGCCAATGGGGTCCGGGTTCGGGCTTTTGCCCAGGCGTTTTTCCACGTAACGCACGCAGTCGTAGCCGAAGTAACCGACCAAGCCGCCGTTGAAGCGCGGCAGACCGGCGATGGTCGGCACGTTGTAGCGGGCTTTAAAGGTTTCGACAAAGGCCAGCGGGTCTTCAGCGTCCAGGCTTTCGATCTCGACGCCGTCGTGGGTCACGCTGACATGGTGGTCATGCACCCGCAACACGGTGCGGCACGGCAGGCCGATAATCGAATAACGCCCCCACTTCTCGCCGCCCTGTACGGACTCAAGCAGGTAGGAGTTGGGCTGGTCGGCCAGCTTCAGATAGATCGACAGCGGGGTGTCGAAGTCAGCCAGGGTTTCGCAGGCAAGCGGGATGCGGTTATAGCCTTCAGCGGCTAGGCGCAGAAATTCTTCGCGGATCATGTCAACAGCCTCATGGCTTGAGGGTAGAACCTGCTCACTCGTTGCTGCGCGCCGCGCACTGGGCGGGCATGGCAATGGCGCGTATTACACGCCCTCGCCTTTGGCTCGCAACGTCGTCAAACAGGTTTAGGGTCGTACTGGCAAACACACCGGAAAACCGGCCAGGTTCAGATCAGGCGCGCCAACGCCAACGGGCCAGGGCCTTGAGGATTTTCATCCCGGATTTAACGAACCAATGTTTGCGGGTGACCACCACGATGGCATCTCTTTGGCGGGGGGATTTGACAGCGTCGGGCAACATTATCTCAGCGGCCGACGCGGCGCAATCGGGCAGCAGTTCGCGCAGATCATCAATCACCAACGTGGGCGACTCCTCGCTAATCGGTCGGCCGTGGTTGTAGCCATAACTCATCGCCACACAGGCCACCCCCGCGGACTTGGCGGCCAGCACATCGCTGCGCGAATCGCCGACAAAGATCGCCTCGGCAGCCGACACTTCGGCCATTTGCATCACGAAGTACAAAGCGGTGGGGTCGGGCTTTTGCTGCGGCAACGTATCGCCGCCAATGATCCAGCGGAAGTAACGGCCGATCTTCATTTCATCCAGCAGCGGGCCGACAAAGCGCTCCGGCTTGTTGGTGATCAGGGCCATTTCGATGCCCTGGCTTTTCAGCCACTTCAACGTTTCGCGCACGCCGGGGTACAGGGCGCTGAGGTTATGACTGTCAGCGTACAGCTCCATAAAAATCGCCAGCGCTTCTTCGGTATCGGCTTCGCTGACGGCGTCATGGTCCATGCCACCAGCCAGGGCGCGGCGCACCAGCACGCGTACGCCATTGCCGACCCAAGTCCGTACCTGCTCAATACCGGCAGCCGGACGCTTGAGTTGCTTGAGCATTTGCTCGACAGCGGCGGCCAGGTCCGGCACCGAGTCGATCAAGGTGCCGTCCAGGTCGAACATCACCAGGCGCGGCATGCGCCCGGCGAGCACCTGCGAGAAGCCGCTCATGGGCGGGCGAGCGCGAGTTCGGCGCGCATCTGGGCGATGACGGCGGCGTAGTCCGGGGTGTTGAAAATGGCCGAACCGGCAACAAACGTATCGGCCCCGGCGGCGGCGATTTCGCGAATGTTCTGTACGTTTACGCCGCCATCGATTTCCAGGCGGATATCGCGGCCGGAGGCGTCGATCAACGCACGGGCTTCGCGCAGTTTGTCGAGGGTACCGGGGATAAACTTCTGCCCGCCAAAGCCTGGGTTCACGCTCATAAGCAGGATCATGTCGACCTTGTCCATCACGTACTTCAGGCTCTCCAGCGAGGTGGCCGGGTTAAACACCAGGCCGGCTTTGCAGCCACCGGCTTTGATCAGCTGCAAGGAGCGATCAATGTGCTGGCTGGCTTCAGGGTGAAAGGTGATGTAAGTGGCGCCGGCTTCGATAAAGTCGCCAATGATGCGATCCACCGGAGACACCATCAGGTGCACGTCAATCGGCGCGGTGATGCCGTACTTGCGCAGCGCCGTGCAGACCATCGGGCCGATGGTGAGGTTGGGCACGTAGTGGTTGTCCATCACATCGAAGTGCACGATGTCAGCGCCAGCGGCCAGGACATTGTCGACTTCCTGGCCCAGGCGGGCGAAGTCAGCGGAAAGAATGGATGGAGCAATGGCGAAAGGTTGCATGGCGCACCTCGGGCAAAAAATCGTCGCGCATTGTACCCGAGGATTTCCGCAAAGCGCCCCACCCTGTGTCAGGAGGCCGCAGACCTCGACGTAGGGTGTGCTGTGCGCACCTGTATCTACATCTACGTCGATTGCCCCTGGTGCACGCAGCACGCCCTACTCGGCGGACGCCGTACGCAGTTTCTCACTGCGGCCACGCAACCATTCCAGGGTCAGCAGCAACACAATGGAGAAGCCGATCAGCAAGGTCGCAGCGGCCGCGATAGTGGGGCTGAGGTTTTCGCGGATGCCGCTAAACATCTGCCGAGGCAAGGTTGCTTGGCCTGGGCCGGCGAGGAATAGGGTTACTACCACTTCATCGAAGGACGTCGCGAACGCAAACAGCGCGCCAGAGATTACGCCGGGCGCAATCAGCGGCAAGGTGACGCGGCGAAACGCGGTAAGCGGCGAAGCGCCCAAGCTGGCCGCAGCGCGCACCAGGTTGTAGTTAAAGCCCTGCAAGGTCGCTGACACGGTGATGATCACAAACGGCACACCCAGCACGGCATGCACCACGATCAGCGACAGGTAGCTGTTGCCCAGGCCCAGCGGCGCGAAGAATAGGTAGCTGGCCACACCGACAATCACCACCGGCACCACCATCGGCGAAATCACCAGGCTCATGACCAGCGCCTTGCCGCGGAACTCACCACGGGTCAAACCGATGGCCGCCAGGGTGCCAAAGACCATGGCCAACACAGTCGCCGCCGGGGCGACGATCAAGCTGTTTTTCAGGGAGCGCATCCAGTCGGCCGAGGCGAAGAAGTCTTGGTACCAGTGCAGCGAGAAGCCTTGCAGCGGATAGACCAGAAAGCTGCCGGAGTTAAACGACAGCGGCACAATCACCAGCACCGGCAAAATCAAGAACAGCAGCACCAGCGCGCACAGCGTGCGCAGGGCGTAGTACCACACACGCTCAATCGGCGACATATAAGGGCTTTGCATAGGGTTCTCCTTATCAGCTCAAGCGCAGGCGGCTTGCGCCCACCAGCCAGCTGTAAACCACGTAAAGGGCCAGGGTGGCGAACAGCAGCAGGCCGCCCAGGGCCGTGGCCATGCCCCAGTTAATGCTGGTGTTGGTGTAGAAGGCGACGAAGTAGCTGACCATCTGATCGGTCGGGCTGCCCAGCAATGCCGGGGTGATGTAGTAGCCAATGGCGAGGATAAACACCAACAGGCAACCGGCGCCGACACCGGCCAGGGTTTGCGGAAAGTACACACGCCAAAAACTGGCAAAGGGGTGGCAACCCAGGGAAATGGCAGCACGCATATAGGTCGGCGAAATACCCTTCATCACGCTGTAGATCGGCAAAATCATAAACGGCAGCATGATATGGACCATGGCGATATAGACGCCGGAGCGGTTGAACACCAGCTCCAGCGGCTTATCGATAATGCCCATGGCCAGCAGCGCGCTATTGATCAGCCCGCCCGATTGCAGCAGCACGATCCAGGCCGCCACGCGTACCAGAATTGAGGTCCAGAACGGCAGCAGTACCAGAATCATCAGCAGGTTGCTCTGCCGCGAGGGCAGGTTAGCCAGCAGGTAGGCCAGCGGGTACGCCAGCACCAGGCAGATGGCGGTGATCACCAAGCCCATCCAGAAGGTACGGGCAAAGATATCCAGGTAGATGGCTTGGTCGGGGGTGGCCGGGGCCACTTCCCCCACATCGTCAATGCGATGGTCAACGGCGGCCAGCAGGTAGTAAGGCGTCACGCTGCTGGTATTGCGGCGGATCACTTGCCAGTACGCCGGGTCGCCCCAACGCTCATCCAGCCCTTCCAGCGCTTCTTTATAAGAGGCCGGTGTTTCGGCGAATGGCAGCGCTTTGGCGGTTTTCATCAGCAGGCTGCGGTAGCCGGCCGATTCCATATTCAGACGCTTGGACAGATCGCCCAAGACTTGATTTTTGCGGGCTTCGCCCAGGTCTTCGCTGATGGCCTTGTACACCGGCTCAGCAGGTAAACCCTTGCCATCCCAATCGGCCACGGCGACCACGGTGCGCGGCAGGCCATTGACCACTTCCGGGTTGGCCACGCTCTTGTAGAGCAGCGCCACAATCGGCACCAAAAACACCAGCAGCAGAAACAGCACCAGCGGCGCGATCAGCGCTTGTGCTTTCAAGCGGTTGACCCGCTCGGCACGCGCAAGGCGTTGTTTCAAAGTGGGGGCGGCGACGGCCATGGCTAACTCCGGTAAAGAATTCTGTAAACGCCACTTACGCACGAACGTAAGTGGCGGTCTTGCCTACAGCAGGTACAACACGAGCTCGTTTACTTGGCAGCCCACGAGTTAAAGCGCTGCTCCAACTGCTCGCCGTTGTCCGCCCAGAAGGCCACGTCGATCTGTACTTGATCGGCAATGTTTTCCGGGGTGGTCGGCATATCTTTCAGGATGCCTTTGTCCAGCAGGGCAACAGCTTTGGAGTTAGCCGGGCCGTACGCGATGTTTTCCGAGTAGACCTTCTGCTGCTCAGGTTGAACCGAGTAGGCGATGAATTTCTTGGCTTCTTCGGCGTTTTTCGACCCCTTCGGAATGGCCCATGCGTCGAAGTCGTAGATGCCGCCAGTCCATACCACTTTCAGGTTGCTTTCTTTTTGCACGGCAGCGATACGGCCGTTGTAAGCCGAGCTCATTACCACGTCGCCGGAGGCAAGGTATTGCGGCGGCTGTGCGCCAGCTTCCCACCATTGGATATTCGGTTTCAGCTCATCGAGTTTCTTGAACGCGCGGTTCTGGCCGTCTTTGCTGGCCAGCACTTTGTACACGTCTTTGGGCGCTACGCCGTCGGCCATCAGGGCGAATTCGAGGGTGTACTTGGCGCCTTTACGCAGGCCACGTTTGCCCGGGAATTTGCTGGTGTCCCAGAAATCGGCCCAGCTGGTCGGTGCGGTTTTCAGCTTGTCGGCGTTGTAGGCCAACACGGTGGACCATACGAAGAAACCCACGCCGCAGCTTTGGATTGCGCCCGGTACGTAGTCGGCTTTGTTGCCGAACAGTGCAGGGTCGAGGGTTTCAAACAGGTCTTCGTCGCAACCGCGCGACAGTTCTGGCGACTCAACTTCTACCAAGTCCCAGGACACGCTGTTGGTGTCGACCATGGCTTTGACCTTGGCCATTTCACCGTTGTATTCACCGGCGATGATCTTGCCTTTGCCAGCTGCTTCCCACGGCTGGTAGAACGCTTTGACCTGGGCTGCCTTGTTCGCTCCCCCGAACGAAATAACGGTCAAGTCGGCCGCCATGGACTGAGCGGCAACCGCCAGCCCAAGTGCCACGGTGACGAGTTTCAGTGCTTGTTTCATTGTTGTTTTCTCCACAGTGTTGGGTTGAATGACGCGGTGACTAACTGCGAACTTCAAAAGCCTTTAAGCGCTTTCCAATAGCGGATCGAGCGCGCGAACGTGCTCCACTTGCCAGCCGAGGGGTACCACGTCACCTACAGCCAATGCCGGATCGAGATCGGCGATGGGTTGTTTGACGAAGAAGTCGGCTTTACCACACACCTCCAGGCGCACACGCACGTGGTCGCCCAAATAGATAAATTCCGCCACTCGACCCGAGAAGCGGTTGTTGCAGCTGTCGCTGGCGCTATTGAGCAACACGCGCTCAGGACGGATCGACAAGGTCACCGGCTCGCCCGGCGCACCGACGTTGACGGCCAGGGCGGTAACCTTTTCACCACGGGCCAACTCGACCACGCAGCGCTCGCCATCAACACTGACCAGGCGGCCATTGAGGCGGTTGTTCTCACCGATAAAGTTAGCCACAAAGGTATTTTTTGGCTCTTCGTAGAGCGTGCGCGGCGGAGCGATCTGCTGGATTTCGCCTTGATGGAAAACCGCTACGCGGTCAGACATGGTCAGCGCTTCGCCCTGGTCGTGGGTCACATACACCACGGTCACACCCAAGCGTTGATGCAGGTGTTTGATCTCCATCTGCATATGCTCACGCAGCTGTTTATCCAGTGCGCCGAGGGGCTCATCCATCAGCACCAGCTGCGGCTCAAACACCAGCGCACGGGCCAGGGCCACACGCTGCTGTTGCCCGCCGGACAATTGGCCGGGGTAGCGATTGCGGAAGCTATCGAGCTGCACCATCGACAGCGCGCGCTTTACCCGCTCACTGACATCGGTCTTATTCATGCCGCGCACGGTCAACGGGAAGGCCAGGTTCTCGGCCACCGTCATATGCGGGAACAGGGCGTAGTTCTGGAACACCATGCCGATGTCGCGTTTATGCGGCGGCACGTTATTGATCGAGCGGCCGGCCAGTTGGATTTCGCCATTGGTGGGCGTTTCAAAGCCGGCGAGCATCATCAGGCTGGTGGTTTTGCCCGAGCCCGAAGGGCCAAGCAAGGTGAGGAATTCGCCTTTGCGGATTTCCAGGTTGAGGTCTTTGACGATGAGGTTCTCGCCGTCGTAGCTCTTCTGAACGCCACGAAAGCTGACCAGCACATCGTTGACTTGCGACTCGCCCATGACCCCACCCTTTTGATTTTGTACGTCGTGCCCTAAGGCTAGAGAACCCTGGAGACAGCGCAAATCGGGGGCTATGAGAGATTGCTATAAGCAAGCCGGAAGACTGAGGGTAGGGATTGCCCTACCCCGGTGGCGTGATTGGGTATTGCCAGACCAAGGGATGTGGCGGCAGAGCGGCACGAGAGAGAAAGGGGGTCGTAAATAGGTATGTGGCTGCTACCCGTCGTTCCCGCGCAGGCGGGAACCCAGGCGCGGTGATTAGGAAACAAACGACGTTCTCCTGCACCATTCTGGATTCCCGCCTTCGCGGGAATGACGAGACCTTGGAGGCCGGTCAGACGAGTCTGCGCTCCATCGCTTACTTAACGAGATCGGCCACCGAACTGGCATTCAACTACAGATATGTGGCCGCTACCCCGTCGTTCCCGCGCAGGCGGGGACCCCGGCACGGTGACACCAAAACAAAAGGCGCTCTCCTGCAC
>NZ_JBBNAH010000355.1:0-2446 GCF_037994325.1 Pseudomonas sp. | reverse complement strand
GTGGTGTACTCGTCAAACTCGACCCCATGGGCGAGGTTTGCCAGTAGGCACAGGAGAAGTAAAAGACCGTAGCGCATGCTGCCCCGCAATGGGCCTGATCGTGTGACGTCGGAGCCCCATCTCCGTCGTGACGTCACCGCGTCGGCCTGACTATTTAATTGGGGCAACTCTAGCATAGCCGTCCGGCGCTGGAACCCGCTCAGCGCAAGGCACGGCCAGTGCCATCAGGGATGCCAGCATGGGGTTGGTGCCGTCAAGCGCACACCCGACTTCTCACTGGTAGTGCATCCATTAACACGCCCGGCATGGGCTACAAAAAGGTGAAAAGTGATAAGCTCGCGCACCATGAATACCTACGCCTCCCGCCCCGTTGTTCTCTGCCTTTCCGGTCACGACCCTAGTGGTGGCGCCGGTCTTCAGGCCGATATCGAGGCCTTGCTTGCGCAAGGCTGCCACGCCGCTCCAGCGGTAACCGCCCTGACCGTGCAAGACACCGTCAACGTCAGCGACTTCCGCGTGCTCGACCGCGAATGGGTGCTGGCCCAGGCCCATGCCGTGATCGCCGATATGCCCGTGGCCGCCGTAAAGCTCGGCATGCTCGGCTCGGTGCAAATGGTCGAGACCGTGCTGGAAATCATGCACAAGCTGCCCGGCGTGCCCTTGGTCTGCGACCCGGTGCTACGTGCCGGTGGTGGCGGCGCCTTGGGCAAAGACGAAGTCGGCTTTGCCATGCGCGAACGCTTGCTGCCGGTGGCGACCATCGCCACGCCAAACCTGCCCGAAGCGCGCATTCTTGCTGAACTGCCGGAAGGCACCGCGGACGAATGCGCCGCTAAACTCTTGCCCTTCTGCCAACACCTGCTGATTACCGGCGGCCACGGCGACGAAGCGCAAGTGCATAACCGTCTCTATAGCCGCGACGGCAGCCAACACACCTTTACCTGCGAGCGCCTACCAGGCAGTTATCACGGCTCCGGCTGCACCTTGGCCAGCACCCTGGCCGGGCGCTTGGCCCTGGGTGAGAACCTGGCCAGCGCGGTGCAATCGGCCCTCGCCTATACCTGGCGTACCCTGCGCGATGCTGAGCAATTGGGCCGCGGCCAATATGTGCCGCGTCGCTTGCCCTTGGACTTTTGCTAATGGCAGCCTTGCGCGGTCTCTACGCCATTACCGATAGCCAACTGCTGGCCGGTGGCAAACTGCTGCCCTATGTCGAAGCGGCGCTGGATGGCGGCGCCAAGCTGCTGCAATACCGTGACAAGAGCACCGATGAAGCCCGCCGCCTGCGCGAAGCCGAAGCGCTGAAAACCTTGTGCGAGCGTTATGGCGCCAGCCTGTTGATTAATGATGATGCCGAGCTGGCGGCGCGTCTGGGCGTTGGCGTGCACCTCGGTCAAGGCGATGGCTCGTTGTCAGTGGCGCGCGCCCTGCTCGGCCGCAAAGCCATTATCGGCGGCACCTGCCTGGCGCAAATCGAACTGGCCGAACAGGCCGCCCGTGAAGGCGCCAGTTACGTTGCCTTTGGCCGCTTCTTTAATTCCCACACCAAGCCCGGCGCGCCAGCTGCCACCCTGGAGCTGGTGCAACAAGCCCGCGCCCGGGTGCAACTGCCCATCTGTGCCATTGGTGGTATTACCCTGGAAAACGCCGCGCCCTTGGTGGCCGGTGGCGTCAGCCTGCTGGCCGTTATCCACGCGCTGTTTAGCGCCGACAGTGCCCAGGAAGTAAACCGTCGCGCCTGCGCCTTTAGCGCGCTGTTTCAGCCTTGAAAATCGAATCCTGAGTGCGCCGGCAGGCCCGCCCTGCCCGCCTCCTTCCTGTTCCGTTTAAGGAGTCTAGCCATGACCCAGTCCCGTTCCCAAGCCCTGTTTGCCAGCGCGCAAAAACACATTCCTGGTGGCGTTAACTCGCCCGTGCGTGCCTTTCGCAGCGTCGGCGGTACGCCGTTGTTTTTCAAACATGCGGTCGGCGCCTATGTCACCGATGAAGACAACAAACAGTACGTGGACTACGTCGGCTCCTGGGGCCCGATGATCCTCGGCCATAGCCACCCGGACGTGCTGGAAGCGGTGCGTAAGCAACTGGAACATGGCCTGTCCTACGGCGCGCCAACGGCGATGGAAACCGAGATGGCCGAACTGGTGTGCGCCATCGTGCCGTCGATGGAGATGGTGCGCATGGTCAGCTCCGGCACCGAAGCGACCATGAGCGCCATTCGCCTGGCCCGTGGTTACACCGGCCGCGACAGCATTATCAAATTCGAAGGCTGCTACCACGGCCACTCCGACAGCCTGCTGGTAAAAGCTGGCTCCGGCGCCCTGACCCAAGGCGTGCCGAGCTCGGCTGGTGTGCCAGCGGCCTTCGCTAAACACACCCTGACCCTGCCGTTCAACGACATCGCTGCCGTTGAGCAGATGCTGAGCGAAGTGGGCAGCGAGGTGGCGTG
>NZ_JBBNAH010000354.1:0-6748 GCF_037994325.1 Pseudomonas sp. | reverse complement strand
CATCGCGCATGGCCGGCAGTAGCCGCATCAGCCGCGCGTAGTTGGCCTCGCAGGCCGCTTGCAGCTCAATCAAGTCAACGCGATAACGATCACGAACCAGGGTTACGCCCACATTCCCCTCACTTCTGCACGATTAAGTGCCAGCCATTGAATGGCAATAATGCTTGCCGCGTTGTTAATGCGACCATCGCGAACCGCCGCCAGGGCGTCTTCGAACGGCAGCACGTGCACGCGAATATCTTCGCCTTCTTCTTCCAGCCCATGTACGCCGCCAGCACCGCTACTGTCGCAGCGGCCAACGTAGAGGTAAACCTTTTCATCCGAGCCGCCAGGGGAGGGGAAGTAGGAAGGCAGCGGCCAGAGCGCGCCCAATTCCAGATTCGCTTCCTCCACCGCTTCACGGCGGGCGACTTCTTCAGGCTGTTCGTCTTTATCGATCAAGCCTGCCACCAGTTCCAGCAACCACGGGTTAGCGTCTTTGGTGTACGCGCCCACGCGAAATTGCTCGATGAGCACCACGTTGTCGGCCTTGGCGTCGTAGGGCAACACGCATACCGCATCGTGGCGGACAAAAAGCTCACGCTTGATGGTCGGCCCCATGTCACCGGAGAACTGGCGGTGGCGCAGGTGCAGGCGGTCGACTTTATAAAAACCCTGAAAGCAGTTTTCCCGCTTAACGAGTTCTACGTCATCCGGGCCTGGCGTGAAGGTCTTGGTCATCGGTTATCCATTGGCTACTAAAACGGCGATTGCTGTCATCCTAGCTTGCCTCGGCGCGCGCCGCAGCCCCTTTCAAGAATGCCGACGGGCTGCGAGGATAGCGGCCCAGGCAAAAAGCCACGCCGCCCGAACTCACAGGGCCATCGGCAGTCGAAGGCCGACACTCGCGGTTTTTTGCCCGCTACAAATCATCACCGCCAAGGAATGCTATGTCTGCCTTAAAAGCCTTTACCCCGCTCGCTCTGGCCCTGCTTTTGGGCGGTTGCGCCAGCCTGTTTGAGCCCGACTTGACGGACAAACTCGAGGTTAAACGCACCGCCTGGGAACACACCCAAGCGGGTTGCCAGGGCAGCGATTGCCCACTGGTGAATATTGATACCGTCAGCTTTGCCGATGAGCCGCAACTGAACGCGCTGATCGACCAGCGCCTGCGGCAGATGACCGCCAATGCGCCCGGCGCAACGGTGCCGGCCACGCTGCAAGGTTACGAAAAAGAGTTTTTGCAGGTTGCAGAACCGGGCTGGTCAAGTTACTTGCAGGCCAAAGTACGTGAGCAGCATGACGGCTTGGTGATCATCGAGTTATCCAGCTACCTGTTTACCGGCGGCGCCCACGGTATGCCGGCGCGGCAGCTGATTAACTTCGACCGCAAACTGCACAAAGTTCTGACCCTGCAAGACATCCTGATTCCGGGCCAGGAAGCCGCGTTCTGGCAAGCCGCCGAACTGGCGCACAAAAGCTGGCTGATCGCCAATAAGCTGGATCAAGACCCTGAGTTCATCAAAAACTGGCCCTTTATCCGCACCAACAATATTGGCCTGACCTTTGGCGCGGTCAGCCTGATGTACGACGTGTACAGCATTGCCCCGTATGCCTCAGGCCATCCGGAATTGAAGATTCCCTATCCGCGCTTGAATGGCATCGTTAAGCCGCAGTATTTCCCGGGTCGCGGTAAGTAGCACGCAGGGTGTGCCGGTCCGCGCCCGGTGCGCGCACCACGCGATTCATCAGCAATCGCCACGGTGCGCATAGCACACCCTACGGGACCGGCTTTAGAGTTGCGTTTTTCGCCCCAAGGCAAGCTGCAACAGCCCCGCCACAATCAACGCTGGCAAGGTCGCTCCCAGCTCCGGGTAGAAATGCGCCAGCAGGTGATAGGTCGCCACACCGCCGGCCCATGCCAGCAAGGCCGACCAGCGCAGCGCATGCGCCATGGTGACGCTGGCGCGGCGACGCAGAATAAAGTGATCGACCAACACCACGCCAAACAGCGGCGCAAACACCGAGCCGATCAGCAGCAGGAAGTTCTGGTATTGCGCCAACGGTGCAACGCAGGCAATGGCGGTACACACCACGCCAATGGCCAAGGCCAGGTGCTCGACTTTAAGCGGCAGTAAGGTGCCGCTGGAAACCGCCGCCGAGTGGATATCGGCAAAGGCGTTTTCCGACTCGTCGAGCAAAATCAGCAGCAACGGAATGCCCAGGCCGGCACCGGCTAAGGCCAGCAGTAGCGCATTCACTTCACCACTTGGCGCAAAGGCCAAGGTGTAGGCTACGCCTAAACCCATCAGCCACAGGTTGCCGATAAAAAAGCCCAGCGCCGTGCCGGTAAATACGCTGCCGGCGCGCTTGCCGAAGCGCGAGTAGTCAGCAATCAGCGGCAGCCACGACAACGGCATGGCGATGGCGATATCAAAGCCCAGGGCAAACGGCAGCGAGCCATCGCCACGGGTAGCCCAGAGGGTAGCCAGGTCGGCTTTGGCAAACAGGTTCCAGGTCAGCCACACGCAGGCCGCCAGTAGCAGCCAGATACCCCATTTGCGCAGGATTTGCCGCACAAACGTCAGCGGCCCGGTGACCGCCAGCAAGGTGGCCAGGGCGCCGAACAGCAGGGTCCACAGCAGCGGCTGGGTCCAGATGCTTGCTTGGCCAAACGCCCGCGCGGCCAGCAGGCTGGCGGCGTCACGCATTACGATGATTTCAAACGCGCCCCAGCCGATCAGTTGCAGCAGGTTCAGCACGGCGGGCAGGCTGGCACCGTGGTTGCCCAGGCTGAGTTTGATTGCGGCCATCGAGGCCAGGCCAGTGTCGCTGCCGATCACGCCGACTGCGGCTAGCAGCAGAACGCCGACGGCGGTGCCCAAGGCAATGGCCAGCAAGCCAAATGCCAGGCCCAGGCCGGGGGCGAGGAGGGCGCCGGTTTGCAGCACCATCAGGCCGATGCCTAAGGAAAACCACAGGGAAAATAGATCGCGGGCGCCAAACACGCGCTTGCTGGCTGGGACCGCGAGGTCGGGGGAGTAGGTGCTGGGTGTGTTCACGCTGGGTGGTCTCGGTGTGGCGTAAATGGGGTGAGTAAAGGGAATGCCTTGCTGGCCAGCCCCCTCACCCTAGCCCTCTCCCCGCAGGGGCGAGGGGACTGATTTGGGTGGTGGCGAAAATCGTGAATCCATCCCCGTTCCGCCCCCTCGCCCCTACGGGGAGAGGGTTGGGGTGAGGGGGGACTTTGTTCTCGGCGTTACACCTTTTTGTACAGCTGGCTGCCTTCCTGTTTAAACCGCTCGGCCTGCTCCAGCATGCCCTGCTGCACGTCAACATCCACCGCTTCAATACGCTGGTTAGCCGCGTACTCACGCACCTCTTGGGTGATTTTCATCGAGCAGAATTTCGGCCCGCACATGGAGCAAAAGTGCGCGACCTTGGCCGAGTCTTTGGGCAGGGTTTCGTCGTGGTAGGCGCGGGCGGTGTCGGGGTCCAAACCTAAGTTGAACTGGTCTTCCCAACGGAATTCAAAGCGCGCCTTGGACAGTGCGTTGTCGCGGATCTGCGCCCCCGGATGGCCTTTGGCAAGGTCGGCTGCGTGGGCTGCGATCTTATAGGTAATGATCCCGGTCTTAACGTCATCCTTGTTTGGCAAACCCAGGTGTTCCTTGGGCGTGACGTAGCAGAGCATGGCGCAACCAAACCAGCCGATCATGGCCGCGCCAATGCCCGAGGTGATGTGGTCGTAGCCCGGTGCAATGTCGGTGGTCAGCGGCCCGAGGGTGTAGAACGGCGCCTCGTCGCAGCATTCCAGCTGCTTGTCCATGTTCTCTTTGATCAACTGCATCGGCACATGGCCTGGGCCTTCGATCATGCATTGCACGTCGTGTTTCCAGGCGATTTTGGTCAGCTCGCCGAGGGTTTCCAGTTCGCCAAATTGCGCGGCGTCGTTGGCATCGGCAATTGAGCCGGGGCGCAGGCCATCGCCCAGGGAGAAGGACACATCGTAGGCCTTCATGATTTCGCAGATGTCGTCGAAGTGGGTGTAGAGGAAGTTCTCTTTATGGTGCGCCAGGCACCACTTGGCCATGATCGAACCACCACGGCTGACAATGCCGGTCACGCGCTTGGCGGTCAGCGGCACATAACGCAAGAGCACGCCGGCGTGGATGGTGAAGTAGTCCACGCCCTGTTCGGCTTGCTCAATCAAGGTGTCGCGAAACAGCTCCCAGGTCAGGTCTTCGGCGGCGCCGCCGACTTTTTCCAAGGCTTGGTAAATCGGCACAGTGCCAATCGGCACCGGCGAGTTGCGGATAATCCACTCGCGGGTTTCGTGAATGTGTTTGCCGGTTGACAGGTCCATCACCGTGTCCGAACCCCAGCGAATGCCCCAGGTCAGCTTGGCCACTTCTTCTTCAATGGACGAACCCAGGGCGCTGTTGCCGATATTGCCGTTGATCTTCACCAGAAAGTTGCGGCCGATGATCATCGGTTCCAGCTCTACGTGGTTGATGTTGGCCGGAATAATCGCGCGGCCGCGGGCGATTTCCTCGCGGACAAATTCAGCGGTGATTTCTTTCGGAATGCTGGCGCCGAAGCTATGGCCGGGGTGTTGCTGGTCGAGCAGGCCGGCGGCGCGGTGCTCCTGGAGTTTCATGTTCTCGCGAATGGCGACGAACTCCATCTCCGGCGTAATGATGCCTTGGCGGGCGTAGTGCATCTGGCTGACGTTAGCGCCGGCTTTGGCGCGGCGTGGGTTACGCACATGGGCAAAACGCAGGGCAGTGAGCTCGGGATTGCTCAGGCGTTCCTGACCGAAGTTCGAGCTGAGGCCGGGCAGGCGTTCGGTGTCGCCACGGGCGTCGATCCACGGCGAGCGGATATCGGCCAGGCCTTTGCGCACGTCGATTTGCACAGTCGGGTCGGTGTAGGGGCCGGAGGTGTCGTACACCAATACCGGGGCGTTGATCTCGCCTCCGAAGTCAGTTGGCGTTACGTCGAGGCTGATCTCGCGCATCGGCACGCGAATGTCAGGGCGCGAGCCCGGCACATAAATCTTCTGCGAGCGGGTAAACGGTTGTACCGATTGCTGATCGACCTGGGCGCTTTCGCTCAGATTGGCTTTTTGTTTTTGTGTACTCATCAAGGCTCTCCAACGTCATCCTGAACGGGATTGTCGGAGTGAACCTGATACGGACGGGGGGCTTGGGCGCACCTTAGGTGGTGCTAGAGGACTCGCCACGAAGCGTGAAGGTGGCGAGCAATCTTGTTCCCTACGCAGGCTTTAACCTGATCAGGTTCAACGGGATCCGGATTAACCGATCTCAGCCTTTCACTCAAGGCACCCCGACAAGAACCCGGCCACTCTAAACAAGGGGCCGGTTAAAACCAACCCCAAAGTCAAAAATGCACGACCCGCGCGTCTAAATATGACGGTGCTAGCCGCTGCGCTTAAGGATTGTTCCGGCAGAGCAACATAGCGTGACGCAAACTACACTCACGGCGCGCTCAGGGCGCTTGACCCCCCGCATCGCGCCCCTTAGCCTTGCCCATCACCGCCCCGCTGCCGCCCGTGTAGGGGCCACACCAATTAGGATGATTAGTATGCTGCGCAGACTTTCCCTGGCACTTGCCGTGGCTTCAGCCGCTAGCGGCGCTGCCCTGGCAGCGGAAGCCCCTCTGTCGAGCAAGACAGACCTGGTCAGCGTTTATCAGGAAGCGGTGAACAATAACGCCGACCTGGCCGCCGCCCGCGCCGATTACCAAGCCCGTAAAGAAGTAGTGCCCCAGGCCCGCGCCGGGCTGCTGCCGAATATTTCCGGCGGCGCCAATATGAGCGACAGCGACACCAAGGTGAAAACCAACGCTGGCGACCCGACCCTGAGCCGCAGCGGTATTCATTACCAAGCCACCTTGAGCCAGCCGGTGTTCCGCGCTGATCGTTGGTTCCAACTGCAAGCGGCCGAAGCCACCAATGAACAAGCGGCACTGGAGCTCTCGGCTACTGAGCAAAACCTGATTCTGCAAAGCGCCGAAGCCTATTTCGCCGTGCTGCGTGCGCAAGACAACCTGGCCAGCACCAAGGCCGAAGAAGCGGCCTTCAAGCGCCAACTCGACCAAGCCAATGAGCGTTTCGACGTCGGCCTCTCCGACAAAACCGACGTACTCGAAGCGCAAGCCAGCTTTGACACCGCCCGCGCCAACCGCATTCTCGCCCAGCGCTCGGTGGACGACGCCTTCCAGGCCCTGATCACCCTGACCAACCGCGATTACAACTCGGTTGAAGGTATCAAGCACACCCTGCCGGTTCTCGCCCCGACGCCAAACGACGCCAAAGCCTGGGTCGATACTGCCGCCCAGCAGAACCTCAATTTGCAGGCCAGCAACTTTGCAGTGGATGCCGCCGAAGAAACCCTGCGCCAACGCAAAGCCGGCCACGCACCGACGGTCGACGCCGTGGCGCAATACCAGCGTGGCGACAACGACAGCCTCGGTTACGTCAACAGCGGCACCCCCGGCGCACCGCGTTACAACGGTGATGTTGAGCAGCGCAGCATTGGCTTGCAGCTGAATATCCCGATTTTCAGTGGCGGCCTGACCAGCTCGCAGGTGCGTGAGTCTTACCAGCGCCTGAATCAGGTTGAGCAGCAGCGCGAAAGCCTGCGCCGTCAGGTGGTGGAAAACACCCGCAACCTGCACCGCGCGGTAAACACCGACGTGGAAACCGTGCAAGCGCGTAAGCAGTCGATCATCTCCAACCAGAGCG
>NZ_JBBNAH010000353.1:0-8734 GCF_037994325.1 Pseudomonas sp. | reverse complement strand
AAGTAGGAGTAAGTCACGTTGACGCGATCCAGAATAACTGGCTCAAGCTTGTCATCGGCTTTGTAAACGGTTTCAGTCGAAGAACCGGTCAACAAGTTCTTCAGTTTCATTTTAACGATGGCGCTGTTACGACCGGATTTAGTGAATTCGGCCTTCTGGATAAGCCAAGGTTGGCCGTCGATCAGGGCCACACTGTTGGGCTTCATTTCTTGTGCGGTTTTCATACGAGTATCCGAATTTGGATGGAGGTACAGAATTCTAGGCCGCGTATCATAGCCAATTTCGGTAAAACTGTACCAGCGCCGTCGCAAGATCGACCTGAGAAGCCCATTTTAGAGCGGTTTTCTCGGCATGCTTGGCCAGTTCCGCGCGCCAGGCTTGCAGGTTTTGCCAGCGTTCGGCGATGCCCTCCCCGGTATTCCACGCCATCCAGAATTCGCTCAACGCTGCGTGTGCCGGCGCGGGCAAGTCTTGCTGATACAGCGTCAGAAAGGCCTGCAGTTTTTCCAGATGGGCATCATCGGCTTGCTTATAGATGTGCCACACCAACGGTCGGCCAGCCCACAATGCACGGACAAACGAATCTTCACCGCGCACCGCATTAAAGTCACAGCACCACAGCAGGCGGTCGTAATCTTGCTGCGAAACAAAGGGCAAAATCTGCACGCGCAAGCTGCCGCGTTCGTGCACATGCCCCGCCGCCAACTGCTCCACACCCAACCAGCGCTGCACATCAGCCAAAACCCGGCCCTCGGGCACCAGTAAATGGCTGGGCTGGGCGGCGCCGGCCAAGGCGTCAAACCACTCCGGCAAGCCAGAATTTTCGTAGGCGAATAAGGAAATCAGCTGCGCATCGGGCTGCGACTCAACGCCCAGCGAACGCAAAAACACCTGCCGCGCCAATGGGTTTTGCTGCAAGGCATCGCGCTCTACAAGCAAATTGCCCTCGCGCAGTAAGCCACCGGTTTTCCCAGTAAAGCCTGGGAAAAAGAAGAACTTCTGTAAGCCGTTGGACTGCATCGATGGCAGGCCATGGCAACCTTGCACCCAGTCTTCCGCGCTCAGGTATTCCAGGTTCAGCCACAACGAAGGACGCGCTCGCGCCGCCATGGCGCTGATATAAGCCGGCGGCAACGTGCAGGCAAAAGCTTCAATTACTACGTCGGGCGCCGCCACGGGTTTCCAGTCGATGGGCCACTGGCACACCTCTACGCCCTGCTCCACCTGCTGGTTTTGGCTGGCGTGCGCCTGTGGGCAAATGCGCGCGAAGGCACCGAGGTCATCCACCCACAGGCGCACCGTGCAGCCGTGTTCGGCCACCAGTTGCCGGGCCAGGCGCCAGGTCACGCCGATGTCGCCAAAGTTGTCGACGACGCTACAAAAAATGTCCCACTTCACACTGAGGCTTCCAGAAAAGATGGCCGCAGTTTACCTACAAAACTCGCAGGCAAAAGAAAGCCCGCGATTAACGCGGGCAAAGGGTTGTGCGGAGCAGCACAGGGAAAAAAACAGGCAACCGGGGAGTTGCCAAGTACGCCAGGGGAGGAGCGTGAAAATGTTAGGCAGCGAGCGCGTGAGCGGGCTTGCTGCGCAATAAAGATTCAAAGGTCCAGAGGGTTTTGCTCGCCGCCGCCACTTCGTATGAAGTGAACGGCCCGGAGCGCTGCACACCGTCGACCATCACGTACCAGCAAGCCAGGTGACCGTTGGCGCGTAACGCCGCCGGAACTGCGCTGCCAACTACAGACATGATGTTGATGTGTGCCATATCCACCTCCAGAACTCGGTATGGGGGCTACCTTACTGGCCACCCTGGGGTCGGCGGAAATCAGTAGGGTCGATAGTGGCTATGCCTGAAGTAGATTGGGGCGGAAGTTTATTGCCCGCACGCAACGTGGTGACTCTTTTCTGACCCGAAAGACAACGCACCTCGGGCAAAGCGTGGGTTGAGCTGGTAGACTCGCCGGCTGTTTTTTAGCCACCGTCTTTTCAGAGCGTTACGCCGTGGAACTGTTTAAAGAGTTTATCTTCGAAGCCGCACACCGCCTGCCCCACGTGCCTGCCGGGCATAAATGCGGGCGCCTGCATGGTCACTCGTTTCGGGTGGCGATTTATATCGAGGGTGAGGTGGACCCTTACACCGGCTGGATTCGCGATTTCTCCGAGATCAAGGCGATCTTCAAGCCGCTGTATGAACAGTTGGATCACAACTATTTGAACGATATTCCTGGTCTGGAAAACCCGACCAGTGAGGTATTGAGCAAATGGATTTGGCAACAGCTCAAACCGTTACTGCCAGAGCTATCGCGGGTGCGCATTCATGAAACCTGCACCAGCGGCTGCGAGTATCGCGGGGATTAACTTCCGTACTCCCGCGTAGCTCCCATTGTTCTGGGTCCCCGCCTGCGCGGGGACGACGGTTGGGTTAGGCCACTACCTGATTGCGCCCAAACGCTTTGGCTTCGTACAACGCTCGGTCCGCGCGTTCGTAAAGCTGGGCCATATCCCTTTCTTCGGCAGGCAGTAGACAGGCCACGCCAATCGACATGGTCACCATACGCGCCGTTGTTGAGCGCTCATGCTGAATGCCGAGCTTCTCCAACGCCTCGCGCAATACCTCTGCCCGTTCGCGCGCCTGCGCATCGGTGATGTCGTAGAGCAGCACGGCAAACTCCTCGCCGCCCAAGCGCACCGACATATCCAACGGCCGCCGCGCCGCATCAGCCAGTACCGTGCCGACGCGCTGCAGCACGTTGTCGCCGGCTTGGTGGCCGTAGCAGTCGTTGTAGGCTTTGAAATGGTCGATGTCACACAGCAGCAACGCCAGCGACTGGCGTTCGCGCTGCGCCTGGCGCCACAAGCGCTCCAACTGACGGTTAAAGCTGCGGCGGTTGTGCAGGCCGGTAAGGCTGTCGTGGTCGGCCAATACGCGCATCAGCCGGCTAACCAGAAAATGCTCGCGTGATTTGAACTCCAGCAGGTAACAGCCCACCGCGCCCATCAGGTTGCCAAACAAGAGAAACAGCACATTGTTGATCAAGCGTGGGATCGGCAGCCCGGCCAGCACCTCAAGAAGTACGTAGGCCAACAGCACCAGTAACGAGCTGAAGACCGCTTCAGACAAGCGTAAGCCAACCAGAAAGTAGGCGGCCATGCACACCAGCAGCAGGCCTTCGTAGGGGTAAGTGGGGTCTACCGTATGGGCGATGGCTACCACCGCTGCCGCGCCCAACCCCAAGCCGCCGATACAGGTCAGGCTTAGCGGCACCAGCAGGTGCACGTGTTTGCGCTGCAAAATCAAAAAGGCGCAAATCATCAACATCGCCAGCACGCACAGGCGCACGGCGAGCATCCACCACAGTTGCGGACCTTCGATCAGCGAGAAGTCCAGTACGGCAAAAGCCAGCCACAGCACCATGCCAACGCTCAAGGCGATGCGCTTGAGGTCAAAGCTGTCTTCATTCATGTACTGGCGGTATTCAGCTTCCAACGGCCGCACGAAACGCAGCAGGCGAAAGCCTAAGGACAGTTGGTCGGCATAAGGATTGGGGCGGACATCGTCCAGCCAGGTGTGATGGAGCGTCACCCGTTACCTCTTCTATTTTTTCTACTTTGTGGGGAGGCTTTTTGACACCTTAGCCGCTGCTAGTTCGGCCCACAAGCCCGGCGATTTTATGGCGCCAATCTGCCGTCAGCCTGCGAGCATGGCCAAAACCTGCCACGCAGACAAACTGAGAAACCGCGCGCGCGGCTCGGGGCGTTATCGCTAGAATGTGCGACTGTCTTTTCTAGAGCCTGTCTGCATGGTCTCACCGACGCTGCGCACCATTGGTTACATCAACGGCATTTTTCTCATCACCCTGGCTATCAGCATGGTGGTGCCGGTGGTCACCCTACTGATCTTTAACCGCGCATCCGAGATCAACACCTTCCTCTGGTCCAGCCTGATTACCTTTCTCGGCGGGCTGGCCCTGGTGCTGCCCGGCAAGCCTGAACATGTGCACTTGCGCCCGCGGGATATGTACATGCTCACCGTCAGCAGCTGGATTGCCGTGTGCATCTTTGCCGCGCTGCCGTTTTTGCTGACCCAGCACATCAGCTACACCGACTCTTTTTTCGAAAGCATGTCCGGCATCACCGCCACCGGCTCAACGGTGCTCAGCGGGCTGGACAGCATGTCTCCCGGTATTTTGATCTGGCGCTCGCTCCTGCACTGGCTCGGGGGCATCGGCTTTATCGGTATGGCGGTGGCGATTCTGCCGCTACTGCGTATTGGTGGCATGCGCCTGTTCCAAACCGAGTCTTCGGACCGTTCGGAAAAAGTGATGCCGCGCTCCCATATGGTGGCCAAATACATCGCCCTGGCGTACACCGGCATTACCCTGCTCGGCACCGTGGCGTTATGGCTGGCGGGCATGAGCTGGTTTGATGCGATCAACCACGCCATGTCGGCGATTTCCACCGGTGGTTTTTCCACGTCCGATGCCTCCCTGGCGCACTGGCGACAACCTGCCGTGCACTGGGTGGCGGTGGTGTTGATGATCCTCGGCAGCCTGCCGTTTGCCCTCTACGTAGCCACCTTGCGCGGCAATCGCCGGGCGTTGCTGCGCGATGAACAGGTGCGTGGCTTCTTCGGCCTGTTACTCGCCACCTGGCTGGTGATGACCCTCTGGTACTGGGCCACCACCGACCTGCCCTGGTACGACGCCCTGCGCCATGTGGCGGTGAACGTGACCTCGGTGGTGACCACCACCGGCTTTGCCCTGGGCGACTACAGCCTGTGGGGCAACTTTTCGCTGATGATCTTTTTCTACCTAGGCTTTATCGGCGGCTGCTCCGGCTCCACGGCCGGCGGCATCAAGATTTTCCGCTTTCAGGTCGCCTATATCCTGCTGCGCGCCAACCTGCACCAACTGATTCACCCACGCGCCGTGATCAAACAAAACTACAACGGCCACCGCCTCGACGAAGACGTAGTGCGCTCGATTCTGACCTTCTCGTTTTTCTTCGGCATCACCATCTGCGGCATTGCCCTGGGCCTGTCGCTAATGGGACTGGACTGGATCACCGCGCTGACCGGCGCCGCCAGCACGGTGTCGGGCGTGGGGCCGGGGTTGGGCGAAGTGATTGGCCCGGCGGGTAACTTCGCCAGCTTGCCGGATGGGGCCAAGTGGCTGTTGTCGTTGGGCATGCTGCTTGGACGGCTGGAAATCATCACCGTACTGGTGCTGTGTGTTCCGGCGTTTTGGCGGCATTAACGAGCAGAACGATTCGGCCAATGTTGGGCTTCGCCTGCGGCTCAACCCAACCTACGACCTTCAGCAAATGCGCTTCACATCTGCGCGCGGTACTCGCCCGGCGTGCTGTCAAACCAGCGGCGAAACGCGCGGAAGAAATTGCTGGGGTCGGCAAAGCCCAATAGGTAGGCAATCTCCAATAACGTCAGCTCGGGCTGGGCCAGGTATTGCACCGCCAGCTCGCGTCGGGTGTCGTCCAAGAGCTGTTGAAAGCTGGTGCCCTCCTCCTGTAACCGCCGTTGCAAGGTGCGCTGTGACAGGTGCAGCGCTTGAGCCACGGTGTCGCGTTTGGGCTCGCCCTGCGGCAGCAGGCGACACAGCAGTTGCCTGGCCTGGTGGGTCATACGGCTTTCGGAAAAGCGCGCCAGGTATTCCCCGGCAAAGCGATCATGTAACTGCGCCAACGCCGGGTTGGCGCTGGGGATTGGTGCATCCAGGTCAGCCCGTTCAAACACCAGGGCATAGTGCTCGGCATTAAATTGCAGCGGCGCTTGGAACACGTGCTGATACGGCTGCAGATCGGCAGGCGGCTCGCCCTGGAAGGACACTTTCAGTGGGCGCAGTTCCTTGCCGGTAATCCAGCGGCAGAAGGCCAAGGTGTAAGCCAGCGACGCCTCGGCACTTTGCCGCGCGGGAATCAGGCGGTCGCCATGAATGGCCAAGGTCAGCGCATACCCTTCGGGCAGCGGGCGGAAGTTCAGGTCGGCGCCTTCGGCAATAATCCGTTGAAAACGCACCAGGCGGGTGAAGGCTTCCTTCAAGGTACGGCTAGACATGCAGGCATAGCCGACCACATGAAACGACGCCGGACGCACCACCTTGGCCAGGTTCAGGCCAATAGCGGGGTTGCCGGAAAGCTGCACGGCGCGGCCCCATACGCGGGTCATGCCGTCTTGGGAAAAGCGTGCATCGGGGTCGCTTAGCGCGTCGTAGTCCAGGCCCAATTCGCTAAACAACTGGCGACAATCCACGCCGCCCATTTCCAGGCCATTGACGATGGCCAGCACCCAACTCGAAGAAGTCGTTCGTTCGCTCATGGAGGCGTTCTTGTTCTAGTCACGGGAAACCGCAAAAAGCGCGGCGAGCGCAAGGATACTAAAGTGGCGCCCTTTGTCACTGGCCCACGAAGACACTCAGCCTACACTTCAATGCACCTTGCCCTACAGACGAAAACAACAGGAGGTGTGCCATGGGCACGCAAACCGCCGAACGTTTTACCAGCTTTGCCCAGTTCTACCCCTACTACCTGCAAGAGCACAGCAACCCGGTATGCCGCCGTTTGCACTACGTGGGCAGTCTGTTGGTGCTGAGCATTCTTGGCTATGCGCTGGTTACCCAACAGTGGTTGTGGCTGCTGGCGATGCCGTTGGCCGGTTATGGCTTTGCCTGGGTGGGGCATTTCATTTTCGAAAAAAACCGCCCCGCCACCTTCGACTATCCCTTCTACAGCCTGGCCGGCGATTGGGTGATGCTGAAGGATGCGTTTACCGGAAGAATTAAGTTCTAAAACCAAAACAACAACAAAAACGAGTTGCCCTCGAGCAGCCAGACGGAGAACCCTGATGAACGCCCACGCCCGCTTTACCCATATGCAGGACGGCACTGCCGAAGACTGGGCGATCATTGCCCAAGACTTTATGGCCTTCGCCAAGCAACTGCCCGACCGGGTGATGACCCACCTTAAGCTGCTTGACGGCGACTTCGGCGGTTTTCCGGTGGACCGCTTGACCCACTCGCTGCAAACCGCCACCCGCGCCCACCGCGACGGCCGTGACGAGGAATATGTGGTCTGCGCGCTACTGCACGACATTGGCGACACCCTCGGCACCTTTAACCACCCGGATATTGCCGCCGCCATGCTTAAACCGTTCGTGAGCGAAGAAAACCACTGGATCGTCGAGAAACACGGCATTTTTCAGGGCTACTACTTCTTCCATCACCTGGGCATGGACCGCATGCTGCGCGAGCAATTCAAGGACCATCCGCAGTACCACGCGACCATCGAGTTCTGCGCCAAGTACGACGCCGCTGCGTTTGATCCAGCGTATGAACACCTGCCGCTGGAGTACTTCGAACCGATGCTGCGCCGGGTTTTCGCCCAGCCGAAAAACTCGGTTTATAAGGCCGCCACCGAGCAGGCAATCTGAAACCATAGTGCCATCACTGAACCGCCGGAGCCCCTGGTTCCGGCCTTTCGGCGGGTGCTATTGGCGCTATAACTTTTGCTGGTTATGATCCCCAACCAATCAAAAGCATGGCCTCTGTTTTGCAGAGTGCGAAGGCGTCCTACAGAGACGTCAGAAAACCAGCAGGGATCGTGTCAGCGCCATGAAGTCAGCCAGTATCGAGCGTCCGATTGACTTACCTTCTTTACCCCTGCGTGAGTACTACTCACGGGTCTTGGCCTATATCGCCATGGCCGCCAGCATCGCGGCGGGTACCTTTGTTCAGTACTTTGGCTACAACATCCTCTGGATGGTGCCTTACGCCCTGCTCTATCCCCACTTGGCCCACCACCTGAGCCAACGCTTCAAAAACGATCATCCGCGGCAAACCAACCTGGTGCTTCTGTTTATCGACGCCGTGCACAGCGGTGCGGCCATCGCCTTGCTTGGTTTTTCCGTAGTACCGAGTTTGATGATTGTGCTGACCCTGGTGTTTAGCGCCTTGATCATTGGCGGTTTGCGCTTCTTGGGCCTGGCCCTGCTGATTACCGTCAGCGCCATGGTGCTGACCAGCGTGGTGATTCAGCCGGAACTCAAGGCCACCACACCGACCTTAGTGGCACTGATCAGCGTGTTATTCAGCACGTTGTATATCTGTATCACCGCCTACTTTGTTCACCAGCAAGGCCTGCGTCTGGACATCGCCCGTGGCGAGATCAAGCGCGAACAAGAGAAAGCCGCCCGCCTGGCACGTAACCTGGCCAAATACCTGTCGCCACAGGGGTGGGAGTCGATTTTCAGCGGCAAAAAAGCCGTGCGCCTGGAAACCCAGCGTAAAAAGCTCACGGTGTTCTTTTCCGACATCAAAGGCTTTACCGAGCTTTCCGAAGAGCTCGAAGCCGAAGCGCTGACCGACCTGCTCAACACCTACCTCAACGAAATGTCGAAGATCACCCTCAAGTACGGTGGCACCATCGACAAGTTTATTGGCGACTGTGTAATGGTGTTCTTCGGCGACCCCTCCAGCCAGGGCGCCAAGAAAGACGCGGTGAATGCCGTGTCCATGGCCATTGCCATGCGCAAACATATGAAAGTGCTACGCCAACAATGGCGTGCTCAAGGCATTACCAAGCCGCTGGAAATCCGCATGGGCTTAAACACCGGCTACTGCACCGTGGGCAACTTCGGCGCCGATACGCGCATGGACTACACCATCATCGGCCGCGACGTAAACCTCGCCAGCCGCTTGGAAAGCGCTGCCGAATCCGGGGA
>NZ_JBBNAH010000352.1:0-7040 GCF_037994325.1 Pseudomonas sp. | reverse complement strand
CTTCACAGGGGGTCGCCTGAGCGTGGGGCACCAACGACTCCGGCCACCGGGCGAAATTCAGCCCGGTGATGCGGTTAAGCCCCTCCAGCGCCTGCTCGGGGTGGGTATGTTGCAGAGCAATCACATTGCTGTGCTTATTCGCGGTTTGGTTCTTGGGCTGACTCATAGCACCCGTATTCCTTGGCTAGTCCGTGCCAGGCTGGCAGTTTGATAGCAATCTACTCGGTAGAGAGCCAAAAGCGTGCCAACTGTTTCTTCGTCCATTTCCGGGCCTTTAGCGGCGCTGTAGCCACCGTAAACCGCAGGCCTACGCGCAAACTGACGTTTTTTGTCAGCTCGCCCCGCCCTCCGCTTCCGGTGCTGCCTGTAGCCATTGCAGCAGGCTAGCACCGAACAACTCGGCGGCCTCGTCATGCAAGGCCTTGAGCGCGGCATGCAAGCCGGGGTACCACGCCTCATCCATCTGCGCCGGCAACTGCTCCAGGCGCGGCATCGGCCAAGGGCTGTGCAGCAGCAGTTGGTGCAGGCTGTATTGCCCGAGGTCGCGACATAACACCCAGCCACCACCACTGGCGCGGCAGATCAGTAACTCGTTTTCCAGAAACTCGACGATCTCGTCCCACTCATCTTCAGGCAATTTCCAGCCAAGGGCGTGCACGTCGTCCAGGCGCAGCACTTCGCCACGCACCTGCGCATCGTGAAACATGCGCAGCATCCCCAGCATCACCAGCAACCGTGGCAATGCGCGACGGCGCCAGTGCCGCGACGAACCGAGGTTGCACGCCAGTTCGGCGCCAAACAACACAATCAGCCACGACAGGTACAGCCACAGCAGAAACAACGGCACCGTGGCAAACGCGCCATAAATCAGCTCAAAGCCTGGGAACAGTCGTACGTATAAACCGAACAGCGCCTTGGCCACCTCAAACAGCACAGCGGCAAAAACGCCACCCAGCAGCGCATGTTTAATCGGCACGCGGGTGTTGGGCACCGAGGCGTAAATAAGGGTGAAGGCGGCCACGCTCGACAGCAGCGGCGTCAGGCGCAACACCACCTTGGCGCTGATCACCGCCTCCGGCCCGGAAATTAACGACAGCGAGGTGATATAGGTACTGACCACAAAGCCCACGCCGAGCAACAACGGGCCGAGGCTGAGAATCGCCCAATACAGCAAAAAGCTGGAAATACCCCGACGAGGCTGACGCACCCGCCAGATGTTGTTCAACGCCTTTTCCACCGTCACCAACATGGCAAAGGCAGTGACGGCGAGAAACACCACGCCAATCCAGGTCAGCTGCCGCGCTTGCGTGGTGAAATTGGCCAGGTACTCCTGCACCGTTTCCCCGGAGGCGGGCAAAAAGTTATGGAAGATAAAGTGCTGAATCTGCTCGCCGACGCCGGAAAATGCCGGCACTGCCGAGAGCATGGAAAAGGTCACGGTCATCATCGGCACCACGGCAAACAGCGTGGTGTAGGTCAGCGCCGCGGCGCTATTGGGGCCGTGGTCAGCGAGAAAGCGCCGTAACAGAAACCGCCAGAATTCCACAAAATCATCGAAACCTTGGCGCATGCCCATTCCTTGTCTGGAGTAAATCACCGCGTAAAAGACCACGCCTTGTTCAGGCCAGGCGGCCGACGCGGGTAGAATAGCCGCCACCTTAGGCAAGATGCGACAAGCACATGACCGACCTGACGCTTTATCACAACCCGCGCTGCTCGAAATCGCGCAGCGCGCTAGAGCTTCTTGAAGCCCGCGGCCTGCAGCCAACCGTGGTGCGTTACCTGGAAACCCCGCCAAGTGCCGCCGATATAACCGCCCTGCTGAGCAAGCTACAGCTGTCAGCCCGCGAGCTGCTGCGCACCGGCGAAGATGACTACAAAAACCTCAATCTGGCCGATGCCAGCCTGAGCGACGAGCACATCATCGCCGCCATGGCCTCCCATCCAAAACTGATCGAGCGGCCGATTCTAATCGTCGGCAACAAGGCGGTGATTGGCCGTCCGCCCGAGCGTGTGCTGGAGCTATTGCCATGAGCCAGCCGTATATCCTGGTGTTGTACTACAGCCGCCACGGCGCCACCGCAGAGATGGCTAAGCAGATCGCCCGCGGCGTGGAGCTGGCCGGCCTCGACGCGCGCCTGCGCACCGTGCCCGCCATCTCCAGCGAATGCGAAGCCGTGGCGCCGAGCATTCCCGCTGAAGGCGCGCTGTACGCCAGCCTCGACGACCTGAAAAACTGCGCAGGTTTAGTGCTCGGCAGCCCGACCCGTTTCGGCAATATGGCCGCACCGCTCAAGTACTTTCTCGACGGCACCAGCAGCCTGTGGCTGACCGGCGAACTGGTGGGCAAACCGGCTGGCGTATTCACCTCCACCGCCAGCTTGCATGGCGGCCAGGAAAGCACCCTGCTGTCGATGATGCTGCCGCTGTTGCACCACGGCATGTTGATCGCCGGCTTGCCCTACAGCGAAGCTGCCTTGCTGGAAACCCGTGGCGGCGGCACGCCGTATGGCGCTAGCCACCACGCCGGCGCAGATGGCAAACGTGCCCTCGACGAACATGAAATCAGCCTGTGCCGCGCCCTCGGTCAACGCCTGGCCAACACCGCTTTACGCCTGAATGCCCCGCTGGAGAACAAACGTGGCTAAAACCCCCAAGCCATTGCCGGAACTGAGCTGGCTGGCCCCGCGCCTGAAACTGAGCCGCGTACTTACCTTGATCAGCTTCTTCGCCTTGGCCGCTCTGCTACTGACCTGGAACCTGGTTTACGCCGACCTGCACGGCGCGCGCACCTGGGTAATCCTCTGCATCGAACTCGGCCCATTGGCCCTGCTCGCCCCAGGCCTGCTCATGGGCAACGCCCGCGCCCACGCCTGGACCTGCTTTGTGGTCAACCTGTACTTCATCAAAGGCGTACTGGCCGCGTTCGACCCACACCGCAGCTGGCTCGGCTGGACGGAAAGCGTGCTCAGCCTGGCGCTATTCACCAGCGCATTGCTCTACACACGCTGGCGGTTTCAGCACGACAGGAAGTTAGCGGGAGAGGTGTAAACGCCGAATCTACCTTCCGAACACCGTCATCCCCGCGCACGCGGGGATCCAGACTGTCGTGTCGTACACAGATTCGCGCCCGGCTGAAAATTCTGGATCCCCGCCTTCGCGGGGATGACGAGGTAGGAACCTACCAGCCCAGGGTTTCTTTTAAGAAGGGAATCGTCAGCTTGCGCTGCGCCTGCAACGAGGCCTGGTCAAGCTGCTCCAGCAACTCAAACAGCGCACTCATACTGCGCGTGCCACGGGTGAGGATAAAACGCCCCACCTCATCGGTCAGGTGCAGGCCACGGCGCGAGGCACGCAGTTGTAGGGCACGCAGCTTGTCTTCGTCCGAGAGGGTTTGCAGCTGAAACACTAGCGCCAAGGTCAGGCGCGACTTCAAATCCGGCAACTGCACCAGCAATTCACGAGGCGAGCTACTGGCCGCCAATAACAGGCGCCGGCCGCTATCACGCAGGCGATTGAACAGGTGAAACAGCGCCTCTTCCCACACCGCATTGCCAGCAATCGCATCCAGATCATCCAGACACACCAGCTCGCACTGCTCCAAGTTATCCAACAACTCAGGACCGTGCTGCACCACTTCCGCCAACGGCAAATACACCGCCTGCTCGCCACGCTGCTCAAAACGCAGACAGGCCGCCTGCAACAAATGGGTACGGCCGACGCCATCGCTGCCCCACAAGTACATCAGGCTTTCCGTCCAGCCAGCATCGGCCTCGCACAAGCGCTCGACATAGCCAAGCGCCGCCGCGTTAGCGCCGGGGTAATAGTTCGCAAACGTGGCGTCATCACGCAGACGCACACCTAAAGGCAGCTGTATCGGTTTCATGCAGAATCGGACGGTTCCGGAGAGCGCCAGGAAGGCGCTCGACAAAGGGGGCGAAGTTTATCGGCTTCTTGGCGCTAAGTCATTGGTGGCAAAGGGCTGATGTCCACTTTAAGCTCCGCTCTTCTATTCGCTTAAGTACCGCTGGCACGCTGCGCATAAGCACTTCGCAACAAGGCCAGCTCGTCAGCCGAGCGATCACCCGAGGTATCTATGAGCTCGCCGATTACCACTTACCTCAGCGCCACAGCACTGGACGTTGATGCCTGTGCACAGCCCGAAGTGACCGACGTTGCCTACAACCTGGCGTCGCTGCGCATCACCGTCAACGACCTGCAGAGCGGCGCTGAGCGCCTGGTGGAGTTCGTTGAAGTTGAAGGGTTCCGAGTGCTGGATGAGGGTGACCTGCTGGAGTTCTGGCCCATCTGCTCCGAGCTCTGGCTTTACCAGATCAGCGAAGGCGGCTGGTTGGAGCAGGAATGTCTACGACCAGGCTTTAGCGCACGGGATAGCAAAAACGTGCTGGAGTTTTTTGTTCGCGGGGAGAATGCCTGCGTGAGTGTTCTGGCTTGGTCGGCGCCGGTGGTGACGCTCAAATAATCTAGGCTCAGTTGGCCATCGCTTGCACAGCGGCGTCATGGCGGCCACACGTAAGCGCAAGCATGTTCACATCTAATGGCGCCATACCGGCATCGCGAAAATAGTCTGCCGCACGACCTGTAACGGCGGCAACATCACGAATTACGGCACCGGCCTGCGCACGCGAGAGGCCAAAACGAGCACTACGGGACAATGCATTTTCAATGGTTGAAGCCCTACCCTGCTCACCAATCACCAGCGCCTGTTCGGCAACCTGCCCAGGATGAGGAATAAGGTCGAACGAGGGCGTGAGCCGATATTCATTACCACGCTCACGCACAAAGCCGAGGTTCTGCGAATGATCGTCGGTATTACCGATCAGTACGTTGAAGACCATCTGCCGGTACAGAGTCAGTAAGTCTGCCTCGGAGTCAGCGCTGATCTTCTGAATTATTTCAGCGATACGCAGATAGCTCATCGGTGAATTGGGGTCGCCTTCACGTACTCGGTCAGCATTGATCAGGGCTTTAGCACTCAGGTAATGGCTGCGGGAACTGTCCGCATGACGATCAAAGCGCTTAATCAACAGCACGGTTTTTTGGCCCACTTGCAGTAACTGATGGGGGGGTACAAGCAGCCCGGCAGACGTGGCCATCTGCAAGCTGGCAAACTCGGCGCGAGGCTGATCGAACACGTCGTCTTTGCGGCCAAGCTTGGCGATCCACTCGCCCCCTTGATACTTAACCGTGACCTTCGGCCTAGCGCCGCCCATGGACGAAGCGAAAAACAGCATTCGTACCAGCTCCTCACTGTACTGATCTGCTGCCGCTCCGCGGTCAATCTCGTCAGCCATCGCCAGCAGCTTCTCCAACTCGCCGAATTCGGCGGGCTGCTTAAGTGTAGGTACCGCGGATAACGCTCCCGAGAACAGCAGGCAACCGACACCCGCCCCCCGAGTGGCCAGCAACCACTCGATTTCATTTGTGGGCTTTTGTGAGTGAGTAGCGAGCATGACCTTTTTGCCCCAGTTATCTGGGGTGGCATCCTCCAGTGCGCCCCATAACCGGCGCGAGTTTTTAACTTCATCGGTCAGCGGCAGATTCAATGGGTCAATAGCAAAGCCGGTTGGAGAGGCCAACCACGACTTGCCATAGGCGAAGCGAAAACCGCCTTCCACTTTTTGCACGACACCAATAGGCGTCAGCGCTCCCGGTTGGGCAGCAGAGAAAACGTAAGCCTTAGAAATCGACTTCCAGACCATCATCTTCTCCATTGCGAATCCGTGCTGGTTTGGCCGCGCGTTCCAGGCTAATTCCCACCTTATCCAGGGCTGGAAACGCCACCGTGGCGAAATCTTCTTCGAGATCCAGAGCGCTAAGCACGCCCAGGAAAACGGCCAGGGTCACGCCAGCTTCCCCTTCCACCAAGCGTTTATAGGTTTGCGCAGTAATGCCTGCACGACTGCACACAGTCTTGACCGTCAGGCGGCGGCGGGTACGGGCGAGGTCGATATTGCTGCCCACTTCAGTCAGCAGCTCTGTCGCACGAGAGGACAATAGGCCTTTATGTCTTTGCATGATATATCACCACTTATCCAGCTTAAGTGATGATATACCTCCATTTTGTGCCTGTCGCTCGAGATTACCTAGCGCAGCGGCTGCTCCGCCACCACGTCCACAACCTCGACCACCTCCACCACTTCCCCTTCCGGCGCATCGGTGTAGATATCCGACTGTTTATAGAAGTCATGGGCATGGCGCAGTAGCACCATAATCACCGCCGCCACTGGCAGGGCCAGCAGAATGCCGGTGAAGCCGAACAATTGGCCGCCAGCCAGGATGGCGAAAATCACCGCAACCGGGTGCAAGCCAATACGGTCGCCCACCAGCAGCGGCGTCAGCAGCATGCCTTCGAGCAGTTGGCCGACGGTGAAAACGGCGGCGATACCGAGCAGTGGGTAGAACTCGGGGCCAAATTGGAACAGGCCGGCGGTGATGGCGGCGCCAAAGCCGATGACGAAACCCATGTAGGGCACAATGCTGGCCAGACCGGCAATCACACCGATCAGCAGGCCCAGTTCCAGGCCAACCAGCATCAGGCCAACCGAGTAAATAACGCCCAGGCCGAGCATCACCAGCAGTTGCCCGCGCAGGAAGGCGCCGAGTACTTCGTGGCATTCGCCCATCAGTTGCACGATAAAGCCTTCGCGGCTACGCGGCAGCAGGCCACGCAGTTTGGCGACCATGATGTCCCAGTCGCGCAGCAGGTAAAAACTCACTACAGGAATCAGCACCACGTTGCCCAGCCAGCCCAGCAAGGCCAGGCTGGAAGCGGTGGCTGAGGCCAGAACGCTGCCAACGATGTCGGTGGTTTTGCCCAGGTGTTCGGTGACGGCGGCTTTTACTTGGTCGAATTTCCAGAACCCATCGGCCAAACCGAGCTTGGCTTGCACCCAGGGCAAGGCACTGTGCTGCGCCCAATCGATCATTTGCGGCGCCAGTTCATACAGGCGCACCAGCTGTTTGCCGAGCATGGGGACCAGCACCAGCAGCAGAATCACCAGGATCAAGGTGAAGAC
>NZ_JBBNAH010000351.1:0-5669 GCF_037994325.1 Pseudomonas sp. | reverse complement strand
GGTCACTGCGGCCAAGTGGCCGTATTGCGGAATCAGTGGGCGAATCAGCGGAATCAGCTCGGCAACGTTGCCGTGCTGCACTTGAATCACCCGGGTTTCCAGGCGGTCTGGCGCCGGTCGGCCGCTGTCGGCATCGGCCTTGGCTTCGGCATTGGGCACGATGCGGGCCTGGTCACCCTGGGTAATCACGGTAAAGCCGTGGGTGGCCATTACCGAGAGAAACAGCTGGTAGATTTCGCTGAGGGTCAGCGGTGCTTTGGACACCACGTTCACCTGGCCTTTGACCCGCGGATCTACCACAAAGGTCTCGCCGGTAATGTCTGCGATCTGATCAACGAATTCGCTGATGTCCGCATCCTTGAGATTGATCGTCCAGCGTTCCTGGTCTTGCTGTTGGTCCTGCGTGGCGTTTGCCGCCGCCGGAGTAATAGCCGCGCCGGCCGTGGCGCTGATGCTGAGCAGGCCGCAGGCAAACAAGGCCAGGGTCAGACGTGAAAGGTTCAATGGCATCGGCTTAGTCGCTTTCCGTAGGCGGATCGATAGGTCGGAGTTCAGGTTCGGGTTGAGGGGCCGCGGGCGGCTCCGGTTCATACATGGGCTCTTCCACGGGTGGTTGGCCGCCTGCGCTTTCCATTTGTTGGCGCAGTGCTTCCATGCGGTCGCGCATTTCCTGCTCGTCCTGTTGCTGTAGCGAGGTGAGTGCGTCGACGTTGCTTTCGTAGATGGGCTGGTTGCCGCCTGCGCCCGCTTTACGCTTGTTAAACATCAGGGTTTCCAGACGGCCGTTGCGTTCGAGTTCAACGCGGTCGCGGTACACCGCATGCAGGCGTATGCCTTTGTCGATTTCGCTGCCAATAGCAAAGCGCTGCGGCTTGCTACCTTCACGCTGAATGATGGCGCTGGAGCTGCCCGCCGTGCTGTGCACGAAGCTGCCGCGCAGGGTCAGGCGCAAATTGGTCGCTGGCGGTGCCGCATTCTGCGTGACGCGGGCGGGGCCGAAGAGGGTTTGAATGCTGTCTAGTGCTGGTGCGCTGGCGGACTCGTTGGCTTCGCTATCGGGCACGCTAACCTGAGTGCGGTTGAGGTGCAGCCAGTCGATGGTTTGGGTGGCGAAACTCAGGCTGATAAGCAGGATCAGCAATACACCCAATAGCGTGGGGGCATTGTGAAACAGCCTGCGGAAGGTTTCGGGCACGGACAATGAAGTTACTCGCTACTGTCGAATGATTTCAGGTGGCTATTTCTGGCGGCCGATCATAGAGCAGCTACATGTTTTTTAGCATCCACTTCGCCCTGTAGTCCTATTCTCTTTGTGTGGGGGAGGGCGTGTGTTTTTTCGGCAGTGTGATAAAGATAGCGCCCGCTGCGCGAAGTACGAGCGCAAACGCTTAAAAGAGTAAAAAAAATCAGCAGCATGGCGAGTAATGGTCATCCTTAATCTTGAACATAAAGCGGACATACCAATGCCAGCGTGGGGTTACAAATGAACGTGTCCTCGGTTGAAACACTGCCACGCCGTTTACCTTTCAGTTACGCCAAGCGCAATGGCGTGGTGCTGATGCTTGATCAAGACAAAGTGTGTCTTGGTTTTCGCCCGGCCGTGGACATGGTGGCCCTGGCCGAAGCGCAACGTTTTCTGGGGCGCCGCCTGCCGTTACGTGCCTTGACGCCGCCGGAGTTTGACCAAGCCATGGCCACGGCTTACCAGCATGACTCGGCGTCCATGCAGTTGGCTGAAGATATTGGCGGACGCATGGACCTCGCTGCGCTGGCCGATCAGGTGCCAGAAACTGAAGACCTTATGGAGCAGGAAGACGACGCCCCCATCATCCGTTTGATCAACGCCATCCTGGGCGAGTCGATCAAAGAAAACGCCTCCGATATTCACCTCGAAACTTTTGAAAAACGCCTGGTGGTGCGCTTTCGCGTCGACGGCGTGCTGCGCGAAGTGCTGGAGCCCAAGCGTGAGTTGGCAGCCCTGCTGGTATCGCGGATCAAGGTGATGGCGCGCCTGGATATCGCCGAAAAACGTGTGCCGCAAGATGGCCGCATTTCTCTGCGTGTAGGGGGGCGCGAGGTGGATGTGCGGGTTTCAACCTTGCCTTCGGCAAACGGCGAGCGGGTGGTAATGCGCTTGCTCGACAAACAGGCCGGGCGCCTGAGCTTGCAGCACTTAGGCATGTCCAATCGCGATTGCCAGTTGATGGAGGCCAGCGTACGTAAACCCCACGGCATCATTCTGGTCACCGGGCCTACCGGCTCCGGTAAAACCACCACGTTGTACGCTAGCCTGGTCAGCCTGAATGACCGCACGCGCAACATTCTGACCGTCGAAGACCCCATCGAATATCACTTGGAAGGCATTGGCCAAACGCAGGTCAATACCAAGGTCGACATGACCTTCGCCCGTGGCCTGCGGGCGATATTGCGGCAAGACCCGGACGTGGTGATGGTCGGCGAAATCCGTGATGCAGAAACCGCGCAGATCGCCGTGCAGGCCTCGCTCACCGGCCACTTGGTGCTGTCGACCCTGCACACCAACAGTGCCATTGGCGCCGTCACCCGCTTGGTGGATATGGGCGTCGAACCCTTTCTGTTGTCGTCCTCCTTGCTTGGCGTACTCGCCCAGCGCCTAGTGCGCGTGCTGTGTCCGCATTGCAAAGAAGCCTTGCCGGTTACCGACGCCGAGGCCCAGGTCTTGGGCGTGCGTAGCGGCGAAACACCATTGATTCATCACGCCCGTGGCTGCCCGGAATGCAAGCAGCAGGGTTATCGCGGGCGTACCGGTATCTATGAGTTGGTGGTGTTTGATGACCATATGCGCAGCCTGGTGCACACCGGTGCGGGTGAGCAGGAAATGACCCGCCATGCGCGCAGCAATGGCCCAAGCATTCGTGATGATGGTCGGCGCAAAGTGCTCGAAGGTATTACCAGCCTAGAGGAAGTGCTGCGCGTAACCCGCGAAGACGAAGCGCCCTCGGCAGGTGCTCAACGGCGCGAACTATCCTCGGCATCGCCGACTCAACAACAACGTAGGGGCGATAGGCGTTGAGGCTTGTTAACGCTGTCTCCCTGTTCCGACTCTCCATAGATTGGGCGCGTTCTGATGGCAGCGTATGAATACCTGGCCCTGGATCAGGCGGGCCGTCAGCAAAAAGGTGTGATGGAGGCCGATAGCGCCCGCCAAGTGCGGCAGTTGCTGCGGGAAAAACAGCTGGCGCCGTTGCAAGTAAACGCCACCCGCACCCGTGAACAGGCCAGCCATGACGGCAATTTCACCTTCGTCCGCGGCCTCTCAGCGCGCGATCTGGCCATGCTCACCCGCCAGTTGGCCACCCTTATTCAAGCGGCTTTACCCATCGAAGAAGCCCTGCGCGCCGCCGCTGCCCAAGCCTCGGCGCCGCGCGTGCAAGCCATGTTGTTGGCCGTGCGCGCCCGAGTGTTGGAAGGTCATAGCCTGGCGGCGGCGCTTAAAGAATTTCCGGCGGCATTCCCCGAGCTGTACCGCGCCACGGTGGCGGCCGGGGAGCACGCCGGGCACCTGGGCCCTGTGCTGGAGCAGCTGGCCGACTACACCGAGCAGCGTCAGCAGTCGCGGCAAAAGGTGCAGCTGGCGTTGCTGTATCCGCTGGTGCTGATGATCACCTCGCTGATCATCGTCGGCTTTTTGCTGGGCTATGTAGTGCCGGATGTCGTGCGCGTTTTTATCGACTCCGGGCAAACCTTGCCAGCGCTGACCCGTGGCCTTATCGCCCTGAGCGATGCGGTAAAAAGCTGGGGCTGGCTGTTTGTGCTGTTGTCGGTGGCCGCCGGTTTTACCGCGCGTTGGGCATTGCGTGATGACAAGGTCAAGCGCCGCTGGCATGGCCTGCAATTGCGCCTGCCGCTGGTAGGCGGTTTGGTACGCGCCACCGACTGTGCGCGTTTCGCTTCCACCTTGGCCATTCTCACCCGCAGTGGTGTGCCGCTGGTGGAAGCACTGAGCATTGGCGCTCAGGTGATTTCCAACCGGGTTATTCGCGCCGACGTGGTGCTGGCTGCGCAAAAAGTACGTGAGGGCGGCAGCCTGACCCGGGCGCTGGAAGCCAGCGGCCAATTTCCACCGATGATGCTGCACATGATTGCCAGTGGCGAACGCTCCGGTGAGTTGGACCAAATGCTAGCCCGTACCGCGCGCAATCAAGAGGGCGACTTGGCGGCTCAAATCGCCTTGATGGTCGGCCTTTTCGAACCCTTCATGCTGGTCTTTATGGGCGTGGTCGTACTGCTCATTGTGCTGGCGATTCTTCTCCCGATTCTTTCCTTGAACCAATTAGTGGGGTAACCACATGAAACAATTCAGCCGACCCTCAACGCGACTTCAGGCCATGCGCCAGCGCGGTTTTACCCTGATCGAAATCATGGTGGTAGTGGTCATCCTCGGCATTCTTGCCGCGTTGATTGTGCCGCAGGTGATGAGCCGTCCGGATCAGGCCAAAATCACCGTCGCCAAAGGCGATGTAAAAGGCATCAGCGCCGCGCTCGATATGTACAAGCTCGACAACCACGCTTACCCCAGCACTCAGCAAGGCCTGGAAGCCCTGGTGAAAAAGCCCAGTGGCAACCCGCCGCCGAAAAACTGGAATGCTGATGGCTATCTCAAGCGCGTGCCGGTCGACCCGTGGGGCAACCCTTATCAGTACCTGGCGCCGGGCAGCAAAGGCCCATTCGACCTGTATTCGTTTGGTGCTGACGGCAAAGAAGGCGGCAGCGCCAATGACGCCGATATCGGTAACTGGGATCAGTGACAGCGGTGCGCCCGCGGACTATGGGCGGCTTCACCTTGGTGGAGCTGCTGGTGGTGCTGGTTATTCTCGGCACCCTGATTGGCTTGGCGGTGCTCAGCACGGGGATTGCCGGTCCTTCGCGGGAATTGCGTAACGAGGCCGAACGTCTTAGCGGCCTGATTGGGGTGCTAACCGAAGAGGCCGTGTTGGATAACCGTGAATATGGTCTGTGGTTTGATGCCGCCTCTTATCAAGTGCTGCGTTACGACTCGGTCAAAGCCAAATGGCAGGCCGTGGATCGCACTCCGCATCAATTGCCAACTTGGGCCGTGCTGACCCTTGAACTGGAAGGCGCAGGGCTGAAATTGCCCAGCGCCAACGCTGAGGAAGACGGGCAGAAAAGCGCCGAGCGCAGCCCGCAAGTGCTGATTCTTTCCAGTGGTGAACTCAGCCCCTTTCGCTTGCAGCTGGCTGAACGCCGCCCGCAAGGTGTGCGCTTGCAACTGGCCACCGATGGTTTTCGCTTGCCCAAAGTGGAACTGGCCGACGGCAAGGGGCTGAAAAAATGAAGCGCGCGCGCGGCTTTACCCTGCTGGAGGTGCTGGTGGCACTGGCGATTTTTGCCTTGGTGGCCGCCAGCGTTCTAGGCGTTAGCGCCCGCAGTTTGCAAACCGCCGCACGGCTGGAAGATAAAACCCTGGCCATGTGGATCGCCGATAACCAGCTAAGCGAGATGCAACTGGCACCCAGCCCACCGAGCGCCGGTGACCAACAGGGCCAGGTGGACTTTGCCAATCGCCAATGGTCATGGCAAAGCAGCGTGATTGAAACCAGTGAACCGACCATGCGCCGTATCACCATCTGGGTGGCCAGCCGCGATGCCACAGGCCGTGGCGGCGACAT
>NZ_JBBNAH010000350.1:0-17468 GCF_037994325.1 Pseudomonas sp. | reverse complement strand
ACCCTCGCCCATCACGATAGTAGCCAGATTTAAACTACTGCAACGCCAGCATTGACGCACACCAGGTATACACTTTGAGAAACGCAGAGTGGCAAATATTTTTGACATTAAGCCGACAAATCTCGAGCATTGTTAATCCGTATAGAGTGAGCGATGTATGGTTCATACGTGTTCCTTCGTACTCCACCTACTACCATTAAAAGGACGTTTTATGCCTCAATACAAATGGACCTGCCTGGCATGCGACCAGTCGAATGAGGCCGGTGCGAGCGCCTGTATAAAGTGCCACTGCCCCTCGACACCCAACGCGACGGAGGTCGAAGCACATAAGGCAATGAACACTTCGACGCAGGGCAAGAAGTATCAGTGCGTAAAGTGCGGGGAAGAGAAATTCGAGGTGGGCGAATCGCGCACGGCAGGCGGTATTCTTTCCAGCATTTTCGAGGTCGAAACCGAGAAATTTTCCTTTGTCGCCTGCGCGCGTTGCGGCTTTACCGAGTTTTATCGCTGCGAGCGCAGTGCACTGCGCACTATCTTTGATTTCGGCCTTAGCTAGGTGAACTCGGCGTAACGCCTAACCCCCGCTAGCTAAGCGTTTGCACTGTAATCCCAGCGAGAAAAATTATGCCTACCCCTTGCAAAGCGACCCTGGCGCTGTTCTGTGCGATGTCGGCAATGTCGGCGCATGCCCGCCCGTTTGCAGAGGTTGATTGCACGCACGCGGCTGAACCCATCTCTGAAAACAAACTCACGTTTAAGAATTCAAAGGAACGGCTTAAAGCACTCTCTTACACGGCAACCGTTTACAGCTACGGCAAAGACGGTCGGCAGGAAGAGCAAATTGCCCAAGTACCCAGGATCGCATTAAAAATGGGAGACGATTGGTTAGCCGGTAGCAATCGAGGTGAATGGGGTGGTGAACTTATGCTTATCGACGCGAAAGGTAATGCCCAGAAAATTATTTCAGACAACATCCGTGATATGTACCCAACCGAGTTTGGAATTGTGGTCGTGGCGGGGCTTTCCCATATGATGTCTAACAGAGGCAAGGTTTATTTGATCACTAAGAACGGCGCATCTTTGGATACTAAAGTTCTGTTCGGGCTTGATGGCGCACCGAAAGACTCCTGGACTACAGCAGAGGGAAAAATATTTATCACCACGAGTTATGGAACTTCAATTATTAAAAAAGACTTCACCCTGCAAAGGGTGCTTTGCAAAGGTCATCAGTATTCTGACTATCGACAAGGGCTGTAAGCAGCGCCCATTCTCTGCACTATAAAGGCAATGGAGTATTAGAGGTGTTTCTGAAAACGCTCTTGGCAATTGTACTAATCACCCTCCCTGCTGCCGTACTTTTTTATGCCGGTATCTTCTCAACATCTTTCAGCCTAAACATGTGCTATTCGGATGTATTGACGAAACTTGGCGCCCGCACTGAGTCGGTTGCAAAGGCTGAAAGCCCGCAAGCTTTAAAAGACTGGGCAGCTTTTATAAATAATCTGCCACTTCGTGGTTATGAAACCGATTGCGCAGAACTACTCAAACTCGTGGAGGCCAATGCGGCACGGGCGAAATAGCTTCGAGCGCCCTGCTCGCCGATAAAAAGGACACTCGCCAAGGTCTCCTCTCTCGCACGAGCGGCTGACAACCTTTAGGCGGCTTTCCTGTGGCTGGCTTTTACCAGCGCCCTGGCAATTTCGCTGAGGTGTTGGATAACGGCGCGTTCCTGGTTTTTGTCGATTAGGGCATCGGCAGCGGCCAGGCTTTCGACGTACCTCATTAGCTGTTCTGCCCGTAGCAGCGCGTCTTCAATGGGCACGCCAGCGTTGACGGAAAACAGCGGGACGCTGTCCATGGTGTCGAAGGGTTGGTTAGTGGTTACTTTGGATATGTCATTCATAACGGGACTCTCACCGTAAGTTTTTGAGACCGCCAGTAATCGTCGCCAAACGATTGGGGTGGCAGCTGTACGCAGGTTGGCGAGCCGGTCTAATAGAGTCACCGGCATACCCGAAGGCATCCCACGCACAGCCGCCATAGCTGAGCGTCAGGCGCAAAAAATAGAGCCGACTTGCGGCCTGTGGCAACTGCTTTTTTAGGCTTATCGCGTGCGTGGGAAATGTCGCGCGTAGGGTGTGCCGGTCCGCGTTCGGTGTGCGCACCAATGGGATTACGCGGTTATTCCTGCTGCGCCACCTTTTCATGTTTTCTGATTAAACAGGGTGTAAGGCAAAAACAACGTATCGGCCACCACGCTAAACGGCAGATCAAACAGCGCCAGCGGCGCCAACACCTGAACCACCCCGGCGCTCTAATCGCCCAACGCCGAAGTCACTTCAATATCGCTAGCCGACCAGCAATACGGCCGCGGCCCACAACGGGCTGAGTCGTCAAAGGTTTCGATATTTGTGTCGTCGCATTAGAGAGGCAATGTGAGGCTGAAGCACCTGCACGTGCCTCAGCGAGCGCGGCTCTGGCGGTGGTGCTCGGCCAACGCCCGAGCCAGCGTGCGGGGGTTGTAGCTAAGCCCACCCAACGCCACCGTGTAATCCGCGCCTTGGAAAAGCCGCCGCGTTTTGCTGATTAACCCACTTCGAGCAGTCGCCGCATTGGCGACAAATTTCACCAGAATGAGTTGCTCATCTGGGTCCACTTTGACGCTTTCGATGTCCTGCCACGCGAGCAAGCCGGCTCCGCGTCTGTCCGTCACCCCGCTTGCGTCAATGATTACGGCGGGCTGCAGGTCATAAAGCGCCTCAAGCACGGCTTTACCGAAGGTGCCGCCCACGCAAAACGTTCCGAACGCCATAAAGCCTGCTATCCACCTCACCAGGCGCTCGTCGGCCGCCCCTATCAAGAACAACGAATAGGCACAGGTGCCCACCATTAGCAGCGTAAACGGCAGAGAGAAAACAAGCATCCAACGGCGCCGACGTAACAGAACCGGGTTGAGCGACATGTAGGCAGACACCTGGCTAATGGAAAGGCAATTGCCGCTTTCAATTTAATGGCTGATCAGCGGAGGGCCGATTGCGGCTGGCGGGTGCCCATCATAAACGCGGCCGTGCGCGCACTGCTCGCTCGCCTTGCTGTTGAGTACATACGCCCATAAAAAAGGAGACCTAGGTCTCCTTCTACGCACGCGCGGCTAACAACCTTTAGGCGGCTTTTCCGTGGCTGGCTTTTACCAGCGCCTTGGCCATTTCGCTGAGGTGTTGGATAACGGCGCGCTCCTGGTTTTTGTCGATTAGCGCGTCGGCAGCGGCCAGGCTTTCGACGTACCTCATCAACTGCTCTGCCCGCAGTAGCGCGTCTTCAATGGGCACGCCAGCATTCACGGAAAACAGCGGGACGCTGTCCATGGTGTCGAAAGGTTGGGTGGTGGTTACTTTGGAGTTGTCGTTCATAGATGGATCTCGTCGTTAAGTTTCAGAGACCGCCATTACTCGTCGCCAAACGAATAGGGTGGCAGCTGTACGCAGGTTGGCGAACCGGACGACGAGCCGGCATACCCGAAGGTATCCCGCGCACAGCCGCCATAGCTAAGCGACAGGCGCAAAAAAAGCGCCTGCATCTTAGTGATTGGCGCTGATGCGCCGTCGTCTGGGTCGCCAAACCCAATCGCTGATATGCAGCGACGGCGGGACTATAGAGCTGGCTTGCGGCCTATGGCAACGGCTTTTTACGGCTTATCCCATGCTTGGGAAATATCGTCCGTAGGGTGTGCCGGTCCGCGCTCGGTGTGCGCACCAATGGGATTACGCGCTTTACCCTGCTGCGCCAGCTTCTCAGGGGTTCTGGTTAAACAGGGTGTAAGGCAAAAACAACGTATCGGCCACCACGCTAAACGGCAGATCAATCAGCGCCAGCGGCGCCAGCACCTGAAACACCCCGGCGTTCTCCTCGCCCAAGGCCGAAATCACTTCAATATCGGTAGCCGATCCGCAATACGGCCGCGGCCCACAACGGGCCGAGTCGTCAAAGGTTTCGGCCATCGTTGAACACCCGCTCAAAAGCACCAGTGCCGCCGCCGCTGCAATACGCCGCATAACGCGTTCCTTGTATAAGAGGCGCGGGACTCTAGCACGCCCGCTTCAACCCAACCGGACCCGTTAGACGTTGTTTATCAACCGCTGGCTAATCCATTGCCGGCCATGGGCCAACACCTTATCGGCCATCACGGTGGGGAAATGGATAAAGCCATGGGGGGCGTCCGGCAGCACATGCACTTCAACAGCGGCGACGTGTTGCCAGCGCTCGGCAAGTTCGCGGGTGTCGTCGCGCAGAGGGTCAAGCTCGCCGGTCACCATCAGTGGCGGGGGCAAACCGCTCAGGTCGCCGTACAGCGGTGAGAGCGGCGGCTGGCGGCGTTGTTCGTCAGTCAGGTCGGGGGTGAGCAGGCGCAGTGCGGCGACCATGCCGGGGCCGTCCAATACCAATGTATCCGGCCCAGCGGCGCGCACGCTGGCGGTGCCGGTCAGGTCGTAGACGCCGTAGTACAGCAGCGCCCCGCTTACCCGTTGCAGCAACTGCGGCCAGGCTTTCAGCCCTAGCAATGTGGCCACGGCCAGGTGCCCGCCTGCCGATTCGCCGACGACAATCACGGGAAGCCCCGCAAACTCTTCACAGTCACCAAGCAGCCAGCGCGCCGCTGCCAGGCAGTCGGCCATCAGCCCTTCGATGGGCGTGGTGGTGGCCAGCCGGTAGTCGACCGACACCACCGCCACGTCGCACGCCTTGGCCATCGCCAGGTTAAAGCCATCGTTCATTTGCGCGTTGCCGATTACCCAGCCGCCACCGTGGAAGTCGAGCACCACCCCTTTGGCTTTGCCGCTGGGGCGGATGATGCGCACCGGCACCGGCCCTTCAGGCGTGTTCACTGACTGGTGTTCGGCCACCAGGCCATGGCGCTCGAGTTTATCTGGCCCGGCGATCTGGCTAACGCGCAACAGCGATTGAATTAAGAACGGCGCTAGCCGATTGCGGATTCGAAAGCGCGGTACCCAGGCGAGCTTCTGGTTAAAGCGCTCCACCTGCGCCCGCTCCCGTTCGGTAAATGACCAAGGTTGGTTAGGCTGCACTGGCGGCTTGCTCCTCAGATAACGAGTGGGCGGCAGTTCAATGGCTACGCCCCTTATGCATACGAAGCCAGAGGCTTGGAAAAGTGCTGTAGGTATTCATTGATCACGGCAGGGAGGCTGCGCTCATACCCTCGGGCGCTGTGCATACGGCAGCGGCCTGGGCGTTGATCGTTATGACGCGTCTTTTAAACACGACGGCTTGTTTGGCGGCGATGTAAGCGGCTCGGGCCGAGGGGTTGCGTAGGTTGGGTTGAGCACCGCGAAGCCCAACTTAAGCCACTCAACGGACCATAAGCGCGGGCTGCACAACCTTGAGCTTCGCCGTGCTCACCAAAAACGCCTGCATTGCCACTGCAAGACCTGCGCGCCAGGTAGCAACGTTATGCCCCTGGCGCGACTTGCCTGGCACTCATGCCGACAACAAAAAACCCCGCTTATGGCGGGGTTCTTGGCGAGCTAAACACGATGCCAATTCCATCCCCTTCTGCCCCGCCGTTTCCTTTTACAATCGCGCTCTTATTTCTTTCGAGCACTTACCGTGGCGCGTCTATTTGCTTTGCTGTTTTTGCTTCCTGGCTTGGCTGCCGCAGCAGCGCCTGCGCTAGAAAATACTGAGCTGTACAGCAAAATGGTCAGCGATTGCCACGATGTGGATCTGGCCACTTGGAAGCACCCTACCCGCGCGGTTTTGGAGAAAAACGCCATCCCGATTGAGCGTGTGCAGCTGTGCAATGGTGGGCACTATCCGATTTTTCACGTGCAGCTGCCGTACGATCCGCAGGGGCAAACTAAGGACTTTTTTATTCCGCTGTATGAGCAAATGCGTAAAGCCAACGGTAAATGGCCTTACGCGTTTGTCGCCAGCAATGACGCGCAGGTGCTGTATATCAGCTACCGCGATAACGGCACTATTGCGATGGATTACGAGTTTTACGCGGTGCCGTAAATCACGCTTACCGTTGTGCCGCAGGTTGCTTGACCTGCGCCCTTCCCCGCTTAAACCGCGCGAAATTCTACCGTCAGGTGGCTGACTTCATGCACGGGTTTTAGCCGTTCAAGAATGCTTTCGGCGCTGGCTGTCGCGTGGCCAAGCACGTTGACATGGCGAGCGCCACCAGGCCAAGAATCAGCGCTGAGGCGAAACCACCCAGGTCGCCCACTTTGCCCGTGCCAAAGCTGTAGCGCGCGCTGGTGGCATGGCGTTTGGCGTAGCTGTAAGCGGCTGCGGCGCTGCATGGCGAACGGCACGTTGCCATCGGTTTGCGTAGGTTGAGTTGAACCCGAGGTGAAGCCCAACGGTGTGGGTCGACGAATAGTTACCAGCGGACTACGGGGTGATCCTTGTTGGGCTTCGCTGCGCTCAACCCAACCGACGCTCTACCTGCGCGTAGAACTCCAGGCTTGCGACATTCTTGTCTTTGGCTTCAAGCATGATGTCGAAGCGGTCGAGAAACTGCGCGGCATAGGTGTTGGTGCAGTGGTTCCACATGCGGTCGCTGTGGGCGTAGAGGTCGCGTTTGCTCACGACCTTCAGCAGGGCTTCCATTTCCAGTTTCTGTTCGGCGGCAAAGCCCAGGGTTTGCAGGCTTTCGACCGGTTGCGAGTAGTGCATGGTCGGGCGCACGCCGCGCCAGCTGTCGATGACGCGTTGCACCCGCGGTGCATCGGGGGCGATGTACTCGCCCTCGTGAATCCATAGGTGGTGAATGTCTAGCACCACCGGCGCCAGGTCGGCCATTTGCAGGCAGTCGTCGAGGCCGTAGGTTTTTTCGTCGTTTTCAAAGGTGATGCAGTTGCGCGCCACTTCCGACAGCCGCGGCCAGATCGACCGCGTGCCTTCTACGCCTAAGCGCCCGGCGATATGCACGTTGCATTTAAGGTCTTGAAAGCGCCGGCCGTAGCCCATCATGCGGATCATGTCGGCGTGGTATTCAAACTCGGCCAGGCTGTTTTCCACCACGCCGGGGTTTTCTGAGCCGAGTACGCAGTATTGGCCGGGGTGAAAGGACAAACGAATGTCGGCTGAACGCGCCAGTTCGCCAATGGCGGCGAAGCCGTCGATAAGCTGTTGGGCGATGGCGGGGTCTTGATAGACGTGGTGCACTTTGGCGTGGCTGTAGAACGGCAGTAAGTCGCTGCTTAGCCGCAGCATGCGCAAGGTGGGCGGCAGTTGCGCGACGTAGGCCAGCAAGCGCAATTGTGCAGCCAGGTTGTGGGTAACCACTTCCACCAGCTTTTCCCGCGCCTCGGCGGGCGTGACGGATTCCATCCAGCGCAATGTTGTCGTGCGCGGGTTGAAGGGGCCTTCGATCAGTTTTAGCGCCGTTGGCGAGAGGTCACGGTCGGGGTGTTTGTATTGGCAGACGAAGCCGATGCGGGGGTGGGTCATAGCAGCTCTGGCACTGTAAAGAGGTCGTTGGCGCGCACCTGGATTCCCGCCTTCGCGGGAAAGACGGGGTGTTTTCCGGTAACTCCGTCATCCCCGCGCAGGCACGGATTCGAGGTTGTGGCGCAAGAGCCTACGGGAAACCAGGAGGGATGGCACGTGGGTTTATGTCGCTTATGCGTACCTGGGTTCCCGCCTTCGCGGGAATGACGACGTACTTTCCAGCAACTCCGTCATCCCTGCGTAGGCAGGTATTGGGGTTCCTGCCCTCGCGGGAGCGACGGGGTATTTTCCAGTAACTCCGTCATCCCTGCGTAGGCAGGGATCCAGGGTTGGCGCCTCCGCGGGAGCGACGGGTTAGTCCGCTACTTGCTTTTCTTCGCCGGCGGCATGGCTTTCCAGATGTCTTCGGCATATTCGCGAATGGTGCGGTCGGAGGAGAACCAGCCGGTGCGCGCGGTGTTGAGCACGGCTGAGCGCCACCACAGGTCCGGCTGCTTCCACAGTTCATCAACGCGGCGCTGGGCATCCCAGTAGGCGTCGAAGTCGGCGCAGAGCATGTAGCGGTCGTGGTGCACCAGGCCGTCAATCAGGCCGACGTAGCGTTCGGTGTCATCAGGGGAGAACACGCCTTTGCTGATGGCTTCCAGCGCGCCGTTCAGGCGTTCCGACTGTTTGATCACGTGAATGGTGTCGTAGTCGCCGGTGTGCATGCGCCCTTTCACTTCCTGAGCGGTCATGCCGAAGATAAACATATGTTCTTCGCCGATCAGTTGGCTCATTTCCACATTGGCGCCGTCGAGCGTGCCGATGGTCAAAGCGCCGTTAAGGGCGAATTTCATATTGCTGGTGCCAGAGGCTTCCATGCCGGCCGTGGAGATCTGTTCAGACAGGTCAGCAGCCGGAATGATGCATTCGGCCAGGCTGACGTTGTAGTTAGGGATAAACACCACTTTCAGCAGGCCACGCACGGTGGGGTCGGCGTTGATGGTGCGGGCGATGTCGTTGGCCAGTTTGATGATCAACTTGGCTTGGTAGTAACTGGCGGCGGCCTTGCCGGCGAAGATTTTTACCCGTGGCACCCAGTCGGTGGTGGGGTCGTTACGGATGGCTTGGTACAACGCCACGGTATGCAGCAGGTTAAGCAACTGACGTTTGTATTCGTGAATCCGTTTGACCTGCACGTCAAAGATGGCTTCGGGGTTGAGGTCGATGTTCAGCCGTTCTTTTACCAAGCGCGCCAGGGCTACTTTGCTGTGTTGGCGCTGGGCGATGAACTGTTTGCGGAACGCCGGTTTGTCGGCAAAGGGTTCGAGTTTGACCAGCGAGGTTTCCGGGCTGTCGAGCACGCCTGGGCCGATGGTGTCGATCAGCAGTTGGGTCAGCGCCGGGTTGGTTTGGTACAACCAGCGGCGAAAGGTGACGCCGTTGGTTTTGTTGCGGATGCGGTCTGGATAGAGCTTGTGCAAGTCGCGGAAAACTGTTTCGCGCATCAGCTCGGTATGCAGTGCGGAAACGCCGTTAATGCTGTGGGAACCGAGGAATGCCAGGTTACCCATGCGCACACGGCGGCCATTGTCTTCATCGATCAATGACACCGAGCGCAGCAGGTCGAAGTCATGGATGTCTTTGGCCCGCAGCGAGTCGATATGGTAGGCGTTGATCAGGTAGATGATCTGCATATGCCGCGGCAGCAGGCGTTCCATCAACGAAACCGGCCACGACTCCAGCGCTTCGGGCAGCAAGGTGTGGTTGGTGTAAGACAGGGTCGCCACCGTCAACTCCCAAGCCTGGAACCATTCGATGCGGTACACGTCGACCAACTGGCGCATCAGCTCGGCCACGGCGATGGCCGGGTGGGTGTCGTTGAGCTGAATGGCTACTTTGTCTGGCAGTGAGTGAATATCGCCGTGCAGGCGCATATGCCGGTGCAACAAGTCTTGCAGCGAGGCGGAAACAAAGAAGAATTCTTGGCGCAAACGCAGTTCTTGGCCGGCTTCGGTGCTGTCGGCTGGGTACAGCACGCGGGAAATACTTTCGGCACGTACCACGTCGGCAACGGCGCCGAGGTGATCGCCGGCGTTAAAGCGTTCCAGTTGCAGGTCTTCCAGGGCCCGCGCCCGCCATAGGCGCAGGGCATTGACACCGGCGCGGCGCCAGCCCACTACCGGGGTGTCGTAGGCGATGGCGCGGATAATTTCATTGGGTTGCCAGTGTTGGCGCGGCACGTCGTTGCGCTCGGTAACGGTGTTTACACTGCCGCCAAAGCCGATGTTGTAGCTGACCTCCGGCCGCTCGAATTCCCAGGGGTTGCCGAAGTCGAGCCAGGTTTCGGTGTGCTCGTGTTGCCAGCCATCGCTGATCACCTGTTTGAACAGGCCGTGTTCGTAGCGGATGCCGTATCCGTGGCCGGCGATATTTAGCGTGGCCATGCTTTCCATAAAGCACGCGGCTAAGCGACCCAAACCGCCGTTACCCAAGGCGGCGTCGGGCTCAACCTCGCGGATGCGCTCAATATCGACATCCAACTCCGCCAACGCCAGGCGCGCCGTTTCCAACAGGCCGAGGTTGCTCAGGCAATCGACCAGCAGGCGACCGATCAAAAACTCCAACGACAGGTAGTACACGCGTTTCTGCGGTTTGCGGTCGATGCGCGCTTCGGACTCTTCCCAGTTGTCCACCAGGTGGTCGCGGGCCGCCAGGGCGATGGCTTCAAACCAGTCGTGGATATAGGCGTTGGCGGGGTCTTTACCGACGGCGTATTTGAGTTTGGCCAGGATGCTTTGCTTAAAGGCCTGAACGTCTGGCGTGCTGGCTTCGGCTTGCGTGGAAGAGTTGGAAGCATCGTGCGATTTGCGATCGGCGGACATGGGGCGTGCCTCGGTCAGAGAATTTGAACACGAGTGAATGCAGCAGCCATTCGGCAGCACTGGGCTGCCGACGCTACCGGGTGAGTAATAGCGGCCGTATCAGTTGCCGTATCAGTTAAAGACGGCGTCGTTCTGCGCATGCCGGGAAACACTCAGGGCGCTGCCACTTTCGCTGGGGTACATGGCCATGGTGGATTTGAGCGCATCAATGGTAATGCCGCCCAGGTGCTCGATAAGGAAGGCTTTTTTCACCATCCATAGGCCTTCGTCGCGGATCAGGTCGAGCAGGTCATGCCCCGTGAGCGTCAGGGATTTACCGATACGCACCAACTCGCCACTGAGTGGGCGATGGTCTGCACACTCGACCAAGCCGGCCTGTTCAAGCAGGTGCAGGTGATAGGCGACGCTATCGCTGGAGTGCTCAGCGGTACTAAGGGGGAAAAAGTGGTGGCCTTTGTCCAAGGCTTCAATCTCCAACAGCATTTCCCTGACCAGCTCCCAATCTCTCTTCATTACCGTGCTCCTCGTCCCCGAATGCTGTTTTTCAGTCCCCTGCCGCGCAGCGGATAAGCAAGGCGCAGGGCAGGCAAATTTGCGGGGGCGTGCGTTTAAAACCCAAACCAGTCGGCCATAAAGGCCGCGCAAGGCTGGTGCTTGAGCGCTTGGCGCAGCGCCTCCCTTGAGGATAGGTGTGTATTTGGGCGCCAGAGTTCAACAATTTTGCCCACGCAAATTACCGTCTGCGGAAAAACCTGAACTCTGGCCAGCGCCCCCTGCTCAGAACCTGTAACAGGCCTGCGACAGCCAGGCAGCGACCGCAGTATCTAACTGATAAGAACTAGTTAACTGATAAGAGGAGCACACCCATGGCCAACCCTGGTTACCTCGAACGCTTGCTCGCTGTGGCGGGGGGCGTTTTGCTGATCCGCAAAGGCATGGCGATTAAAGGTGTGCTCGGCGCCGCAGACATTGTGCTGGGCTCGGTAGCGATTTATCGCGGCCTGGGGCGCGCCCGCAGTGAGCTGCCGCCGGCTTATCAGCTTAAGCATTTGCCAGAAGTCGCCCAACGAGTGCCGCGTAAAGCCGTGCGTCGCGGCTATCAACCGCAAGTGTTTGAACATGACGAATTGGGCCCCGATGTGCCAGTGAAAACACCGTTTCAACAGCCATTTAGCTAGGCAGCGATGGTTTGGTGCGCACAGCACACCCTGGGTTGCGCGTCGGGGGCGAGGCCACCATGCATTTTGCAAGGTGGCTTTTTGCTCATCATGCAAAGTGCACGAGCGAAGCGGTTTTATAAAATAATATCCTATTGATTTATATAGATTTTTTACTAAATAAATTCTGGCACGGCATCTGCTCTATGTACTCCACCTGAAAAGAATCGTGGAGTACACGGAATGCAACTGGCCATAAAAGAATTCTTCGACGCCTTTCCACAACACACCGTCGCGATCAAACCGCGCCCCGACGGCTCGTTGCTGCTGTCGCTGGCAAGCGAGAATGGCAAGCCACTGTGTAAGGCAATTAAAAGCGAAGAGCTCCTGAGCCCGGTGCGCATGCAAACGCTGATTCGCGAACTGCACCGTGAGATCAAAATTGAAGCGGGTCTGCTGCGCTGGCGTGGCGATGACGCCGCCTGGGTTGAGCGTGACTTGCCTACCTACGTTGAAGGCCCAATTCACGTGACCAAGGCAAAAACCCTGGCGCGCCGCTCCAATCAGGAATTGCGTCAACGCCGGGCGCAAAAGGCTGTGGCCTGCTAAAACGCGGTGTCGCCAACGCCAAATATGCAAAAGCCCGAGGCGCAAACCTCGGGCTTTTTGGTGTCTGCCGTGGACCCAACCTATAGCGCCGAGCTTTCATCTTCGGGGCTGGTATTTTCGGGGCTGGCATTGCGGCTGCTACGCCGCAGCAGAACAACATCAGTAAGGTCCACGCCACAGGCACGCATCCATTCCAACACAGGTTGCCCCGCCACCTTGTTGACCGGCGGCTTCTCACCAAACACCTCCGTCACCGCACGAAACGCCACCACCTGAATATTGGGGACCGTGCGTGCCTGTAACTTCAAATGGCGTTCGACGTTGTTGTACCTGTAGGTGACCAGCCAGTCCATAAAGCGGACCCCGTTTGTTTCGGCAGTAAGACATGACTATAGCCGGTGGATAAGAACGCTTCGTCGAGGCTACTGCTGTGTGACTGTGTCGGCATTTTTCTTGAGGCCGCGGCAGTTCATGGCGCACAGGCAAAACTGCAGCAGGATTAACGCGTAAGCGTTGCTGTGCAGCCCCCAGATCACCCACAGCACGTTGCTGGCGATAAATACCCAGAACCCCGCCATACGTCGCCGCGCGTTTTGCGCGCCGATCAGCCAGGCGGCCAACACGGTTACCACCATGGCGGGCCATTGCAATAAATCGAGATAGTCCATGGTTACGCTTATTCCTGGGAGATAGTCTCCGACGGCAAACGCTCGCCGCTGAGCGGTGACTATTTGCCGCCCAGCGCCACCGAAAAATCAGTACAAAACACTATAAATCAACTACATAAAAGCTTGGCATAGCCTTTGCTGTAGCACCCATTCACTCGAATGGTCATGCGAAGGACACGCCCCATGAGCACCATCGCTTCCCTTGGCGCCTATGCCGCCCAGCTCTGGCATACCCGCGCCAATCCTAATAACAAAGAGCAGTTCAACCTCCCCGCTGACGAACAAGCCAGCGCCCAAAGCGCGGCTGCTGCCAAGGCCGCGAATGCCGATTTCGCCATTAACAATACCGGCGACTTCGATGCAGAGGCCTTCGCCAAGCTCAAGCTAGCGCTCAGCGGGATTGCCAGCGCAGGCATGTCCAGTTCTGACAGCGCCAGCAGCGAAATGAGCGCAAACGATAGCGCCAAGACGGGCAAAACCGCCTCGCAAGAATTCCACGAATGGATGGATATGACGCCCGGTGAAAAGCTGCGCGCGTCCATTCTGGAAGAGCTGGGCATTAGCGAAGAAGACCTGGCGAATATGACCCCAGAAGCGCGGCAGAACGTGGAAGCCGGTATTGCCGAAAAGGTGCAGACGTTGTTTGCCAAGCAAGCAGAAGAAAACCAACGCCACTACCGCAGTGAACATGGCGATAGCGAGCAGGCGTTGGTTAACGTAAGCGTGTGAAGTCCGTAGGGCGTGCCGATATCAGGCTAACTGCCCCGCTTTATCCTGCGCGACAAAGCGCATCATCCATTCCGCCACCGCCGCGCCGTGGTGGTCGTGCTGCAGGCTGTCGATACCGGTTTTGTAAATCTGCTCGCCCAAGTGTTGCTGACGAATATCGAGCAAGGCCCGCGAGTAGTCGTGAATAAACTCCGGGTGGCCTTGGAAGCACAGCACTTGGTCGTTGATGCGGTACGCCGCAATTGGGCAGAACTCGCTGGAGGCAATCACGGTAGCGTCTTTGGGCAACGCGGTGACCTGGTCTTGATGGCTGATCAAGAGGGTCAGCTCGTCCATCGCCGGGCTCATCCAGCTTGGCTGCTCAGCCACCTGGTAGCGATGGGTGCCCACGCCCCAACCTTGATGAGCGCGCTCACTTTTGCCGCCCAGCAGCAAGGCCAGCAGTTGGTGACCAAAGCAGATACCCAGCAGTTTGTCGCCGCGTTGATAGCGGTCGAGCAGGTAAGTTCTCAGGGTTTCAATCCACGGGTCAGTGCCAAAGGAATCGGCTTTGCTGCCGGTTACTAGGTAGGCGTCGAAACGTTCGTCATCTGCGGGGTAGTTGCCTTCGACCACGTTGTACTTGCTGAACGTGGCGGCGAGCGGCTGGCGGGCGAACAATTGTTCGAACATCGAGCCATAGCTTTGATATTGCTCAACCAGTTCTGGACGCAGGATGTCTGTTTCCAGAATGCAGATACGTAACGACATAAGGGATTTCCTGAAGCGATGTAGGTAGAGGCCAGCTGTTTGTTTTATTTAACACAGCGGCGCGCGCAAAGAAACCTATAAACAGATCCCTGTGGCGCTTTCCTAGTTTTTTCTGCTTTGTCTAAGCGATCCGACACGCGCCGCACTCGTCAATAAAATTTTACGCGGCGGATACTTTATTGAGCACGCTCCCCTTCGCCATATCCGCCGGTTGATAGCGGCGCTTCGTTGTATCAGCCGCTTCGATAGTCACCATGCCGCCCATTCACTTCTGGCAATGGCGCTACTCGGCAATCATGCGACCCATCGGGCAACACCGCCCACCACAGATGAGGAAATCGCCATGAACAAATTCGGAGCTATCGCCAGCCTGGTTGCCGCCTCGGCCTTCGCCAGCCACTTGAACGCAGAACTGTATCGCAGCGCGGATAAAAACCCGGCGCCAGCGCAGGCCAGCAAAAAAGACACCAAGTAAGCAAGCGCAGGTAACAACTCAGCAACCGCAGGAAATCAGGGAGAACACCATGGGCAGCATGTTTAGCGAAACCGGCAAAAACGTATACGGCGTGACCTACGCCACGCTGGACGAAACCGGTCTGCACTTTGAGTCGGAGCTGGCCATCCAGTTGCTCGACGGCGCCATGGTAACCCTGAAAATGCCGACCCACCTCAGCGAACGCCAAGCCATCAGCCAACTGGTGGCCGACGCTGGCTGCAACGCTTAACGGCAAGGAATCCGCTCATGAGCATGACCGCGAAATATGTGCGCAACGGCGCCTGGGCCGGCGTCGGGTTTTACCTGATTGGCACGGTTGCCCTGCTGGCGTTGACCACGCACTAACCCAAAGCCTGGTTTGCACGGTGGTGTGCGCCTCGAACGCGGACCGCCACACCCTATTGGCGAACGCGCTTGGCGTAGGGTGTGCACGACCTGCAACACACCTTGAGCGACGCTGCTGCGTGGTAACCGCGCCACTACAAACGCCTACAATTGCACCCTCGTACTCACCCCGTTACTCTTCGCGCTGCGGCGTAGTGAGCGGCGAACAGGGAGCGGCAATGAATAACGTGCATGTCGAGTATGTAAAGCTACGCGGGCAGCAATGCTGGCGTGTGCGCATCGGCTACCGGGGCGTGACCTTTGCCGAAGAACTAGCCGCCCGCACCTTCGCCGCTCAACTGCACCAACGCCTGGCTTGGCTGCGTGCCAAAGAAACCGACACGCACGGTCCGCAGGACGACGACACGCTGTTCTAAAGCCGCTACCGTCACCCCCAGTCACCTGAAAAAAGTCTGTTCTCGCGGAATAATCCCTTCTTTTTCTCGGACACGTTGGCCTATTTAAGGCGGAAGGGTCTGCTTATCTGCTGCCGCTCAGTTGCCTCACCATCAGGGCTCATTGCACCTGATGGAGTAAACTCAATGACTGCGAAAACTTCCCGCATGGCGTGCATTCTACCGAGCCTGGCTGCCCTCGCTGTGTTGAGCGCCCTCCCCACCGCCGCCAACGCCACCGCGTGTGGCGTTGGGCGAATTCTTATGCTGCAACTGGCAAGTGGGAGGTCAAGCGAGGTGCGCGTCGTGACGGCCTCCATGCCCAGCAATCACTCGCTAGTGTTCCGCACCAACGGCCAATGGGCCACGCAAATCTGGTACGACAACGAAACTCGCTGGAGCGACCGCCTCAGGGTGTTGCGTACAGCATTTGCCCTGGGCCAAACGGTGCAAATAACCAGTAAAGACCCTAACTGCATGGGGCCCTCTGACGAGTTCACCATCAACGTCACAAACCCCTGATCGCCCGTTCTCCCGTCTACTGACACGCGCTGAGACAACAATCTGCAACGCCTGATGCCCACGCATATCAGGCGTTTTTTATGTCCGATGGTCGATCCCTGCGCTCCGCTCACCGCGTCGTCTCTAACATCATTTTTGCCGGATATATCTGCAGGCCATGCACGCCACGTAACACGCCGCAGGGAGAAGCGACCTCTTATTACCGGCAACGCACGCGGTCACCATCAACGCTCATTGACGCTGATGGAGTAACTGCAATGTCTAAAGGTCCTTCTTCCAACGCCAGGTTAAAAAGAGCCGTAATGTTGTCCTTGGCCGCTACCCTGATTGCCTCGCCGGTAATTGCCCTCGCGGATACCGCTTGTGAGCAAGGGCGGATCACCTTTATGGAACTCAGAGACGGTGGCGATAACAGTGTCTTGGTTAGCACCGATAAAAGTCCCGCCGGCAGCTGGCTAAAAGCGGTTTCGCTCAAAGGCAGGTCAGCCACCGAGATTTGGTACAAAGCCAGCGACACCCGCTGGCGTGACCGCCTATCTTTTTTACGCATGGCGTTCTCCCTGCAACTGCCGGTAAAAATCTCCAGCTACGACGACAACTGCATGGGTAATACCGATGAGTTCACGATTACGGTGTGCACCGTCGATGGTCCGTGCTGATAAGCACACTAGCTCTTGGTGAAAAATGATCACGGCCAGCGCGCCTATCCGCTCAGCGCACACATCGCGGCGTTGAATAACCACCAAGGTCGGCCCGTCCGCGTACGGTGCACGCAGCACCCTCTACGCGGATAGGCATACCCCTACCTCAGCAACCCAGGCTTACATAGCCTCCAGCCTGGCCATCAAATCACTCACCCGCTCGGCCTTGTGCTCCGTCAGCGCCGCGCTATCCAGGCTGGCGACATACTCGGCCAGCTCCGCCACCGAGCTGCATTCAAACATCGCCCGCAGCGGTACGTTGCGTTGCAGCACCTTTTGCAGCCGCGAGGCGATCTGCGTGGCCAACAGCGAATGCCCGCCCAGTTCAAAGAAGTTGTCGTGCACGCCCACCCGTTCAACCTTCAACACCTGCGCCCAAATATCGGCCAGTTGCTGCTCCAACTCATTGCGCGGCGCTTGATAGGCCTGCCCGGGCAATGCGCCAAACTCCAGCGCCGGCAGCGCTTTGCGGTCCAATTTGCCGTTGGCGTTAAGCGGCATACGCTCAAGCACTTGCCAGTGCAGCGGCACCATATAGTCGGGCAGTTCGCTGCGCAGGCGCTGTTTGATCTGTTCAAACCACAGGCTATGTTCCAACACCTGCGCACCGGGTGAAGCGGCGCTCTGCGCGCTGCTGGCGACCAGATAACCCACCAGGTACTTGCCAGTCGGCCCCTCCTGCACCGCCACCGCAGCCTCGCGGATGTGCGCCTGCTC
>NZ_JBBNAH010000349.1:0-5388 GCF_037994325.1 Pseudomonas sp. | reverse complement strand
CCTTTGATAAACGAAATGTACTGCTTGGACTGCTTGTTGTTCTGCCACTCCGACAGGTTAATGCGCGCCGCCAGGTGCAGTTGGCCGAGGTCCAGGTGTTTGGCCGGGGTGACATCCAGCGCGGCGTTTACCGCGACGCCTTCGCTGTGGTGCAGCAGGGCGATGGCCAGGTAGTCGGTCATGCCTTGCTGGTAGTGGGCAAACAGTACGTGGCCGCCGGTGGAGAGGTTGGATTCCTCCATGAGCTTTTGCAGATGCTCCACGGCCTGACGGCTAAAGCTGGTGAAGTCTTGATCGCCGGCCTGGTATTGCTGCAACCAACCACTGAACGGAAATGCCCCCGACTCGGCCTGAAAGAAGCCCCAGGCCTTGCCCTGCTTGGCGTTATAGCTTTCGTTGAGGTCGGCGAGCATGTTTTCGATGGCCTGCGATTCGGCCAGCTCGCTGCTGCGGGCGTGCAGAACGGCTGGAGTGCCGTCGGGTTTTTTCTCGATCAGGTGGACGATGCAGTGGCGAATGGGCATGGCGGTCTCGTTCGAATTTCAAAGCGGCGCGCAGTTTACCCGACGACTTCGGTCTGGGTCGCCCTTCGCCGCTGTAAGGCTTGCAGGCGTTCGATCATATAGCGCAGGTGCATGTGCAGTTCGTACAGCTCGTTGGAGTAGGACAGCGGTACTTCCACCCGCGCCAATTCGTCCTCAAGCCCCTCCAGGCGGGCGATTTCGGCGCTGAGGTCGCTGGGTAGTTTGCCTTTGTACAGCTGTTGGTCGATCTCGCGCAGGTGCTTGTACCAGCGATAAATCCGCGCGCGAATGCGCCACTGGTAGATCGGCCCAATCGCCTTGAACAGCGGGAACAGCAACACCAGCAAGGGGATGGCCAGAATGATGTAGCGGTCCGCCAGGCTGGCGATGCGAAACGGCAGGTAGCGCTGCAGAATCGGCAGGCCTTTTTTGTAGTAGTAGTCGGCTTCGTCCAGGGTATACAGCGACAGCGGTGGCGGCGCTGGGTAGCTGCCGGCCGGGTCAAGCAGGCTGCCGTTTTTCAGTACGGTTTTGGCCGCTTCCAGAATCAACGCGGTGAGCGAGGGATGGAAGTTTTCGCCGCTGACCAAGGTGGCCATCGGGCCGATGGTGACGATGTCGTGGTCGGGGGTGTTTTGCGCCATATTGAGCATGCCTTCGCCGACCTCCAGTTTGCTCAGGTAGGGCAAGCGGGCGAGGTAGGCATCGGTGCGGCGCAGGCTGACCAAGTGCAGATTGGGGTCGGCGGCCAGGCGTTGGATCAGCGGGTTTTCGGCGGGGCCGACAAAGAATGCGGCATCCAGCTCACCCGCCATCAGCGCATCGGCAGCTTTGCCGCCGCCCAAGGGTTGCCAGGTGCTTGGGTACTGCGCCGGTTCGATGCGGTTGGCGGCAAATAGCGCGGCGGTGACTGCCTGGGTGCCGCTGTCTTCGACGCCGATGGCCACGCGCATTGTCATCAAGTCGGCGAGGCGATCGAACGTGGCCGCTCTGCCGAGAAATAACCACAACGGTTCGCGGTACATCACGCCTAAGCCTGCGAGCTTGTCGCGCTGCTCGGCAGCGATGCTGAACTCCTGGCCGCTCTGTACCAGAGCCAATTCCACCTCGCCCTTGGCCAGCTTATTGAGGTTGTCTTGCGAGCCTTGGCTTTGCACCAACTCCAGGGTGAAACCCTGTTTCGCCAGCTCGGTTTTCAGCCGTTCGGCAAAGGCGTGGTAGCCACCACCAGCGCTGCCGGTGGCCAAGCGGGCATGCATGGGCGGTGGTGGGGCGACAAAGTAGAAGAGGGCGCCGACCAGGGCGGCCACGACGGGCACGATCCATAGGTTGGTCAGCAACATAATCTTTAGGTCGCGCAGGATTCTTCGCATTGCAGTTCCTTGGCGGTGCTCTGAGTGCATAGAGCGTAACCGCCAAGACGACATTTCGCCTGCGGTTAATGCGCCGAACGTGGCGAGGTCGGCGCGCGACGGCTGCGAATATAGTCCAGCGCCGCCAAGGCCAGTAGCAGGCCTACGGCATACCAGGCGTCGTTACCCAGGGCGACCATCACCAGGGCACAGAGCAGCGCGCTAAACGCCGCCACCCAGCGCCACACGCCTTTTAACAGCACCCAACCGGCGGCCATGCTGAACAGATAAATCAGCACAAAGTTGCCATTGGCATAGCGGATGAGTTGGTCAACCGACAGTTGCATCACCGCCGCCAGGCTGGCGCACAGGGCGCAGATAATCACCACCAGCAACAAGGCGCGAGCCGGCACGCCATGGTGGTTACGCTGGGCCAGCGGGCGCGGCAGTTTGCCTTCATCGGCCAGGCTCCAGATCAGCCGGGCAAAGCCCTGTACATACACATTCATCGAGGCAAAGCAGGCCAGGTAACCGATCAGCGCGCTAAGCCAACGGGCCTTGGCACCGAACAGTTGGTCGAGCATACGTGGCAAGGACGCGGCATCGGTCTGCACATCGCCATAGGCATGAAAACTCAGCACCGCCAGCGAGCAGGCCCAATACACCAGGCCGGCAAGCAATACGCCGAGCAGCAGGGCGAGGGGGAAATCACGTTTCGGGTGTTTGAATTCTTCGCCCATATGGGTGAAGGCTTCGATGCCAACAAAACACCAGAACATCACCCCGAGCGCGGCGGGTAGTAGATGCCACGAACCGCTCAGTTCCGGCAGCAAGGGTTGATTGGCGTGGGGCAAATCACCGGCCCACCAGATCAAGCCGACGGTGGCAATAATCGCCAAGGCAATTGCCCCCTGCACCATGCCCGAGGCTTTTGCCGGGCGTTGGCCGAGCAGCAACATCGCGCCAAGGGTGGCGAGCTGAATCAACAGCGCTTCGCCGCGGCCGATGGGGAACAGCGCTTGGAAAAAGCCCGTGGAAATATTCAGCGCCGCGGGCAAACCCACCGGCAACACGGCGAGAAACAGCAGCGCGCTAATGCGTTCCATACGTGGCCCAAAGGCGCGGCCAATCAAGTGCGGCGCACCGCCGGCATGGGGGAAGTGCCGACCCAATTGGGCAAAGGTAAACGCCACCGGCAACACCAACACAATGAGCACCAACCAGGCCCATAACGAGGCGCCTCCGGCGGCGGTTGCGGCCAGTGCCGGCACCACAAAGATTCCGGTGCCCAACAGCGAAGTACTTAACAGGCCGATGCCCTGCAACAGGCTCAATTCTTGGTTCAAGCGACTCATGGGGTATGCTCTGCAATCCGTCGTAGCCCATGGTAAGTCGGCCGTGATTTATCCGGTTCCGGCGAACTGACGGCATTGACCGGCAAAGTGGCGCCAATCGCCGTCAACCTGTTTTGCGTGAGAGTGTCAGTGGATAAGTTCGATCAGCAGATCATCGCCCTGTTGCGTGCCGACGCCCGTTTAACCGTTAGCCATATCGCCCGCGAGATCAACCTCTCGCGCTCGGCCGTGGGCGAACGTATTCGCCAACTGGAACAAAGCGGCACCATCCAGGGCTACCACGCGCGCATCGCCGAACCGCAAGGTGCTGCGGTAAAGGCCTACCTCGAACTGTTCTACAGCGGTGCGCGCTGCGAAGGCTACGTCGAACGCATGCGCGCCTACCCGGAAATCCGCCGGTGCAGCGGCATCAGCGGCGAGACCGACATGCTGGTGTACATCGAAGCCCCCTCCATGCAGCGCCTGGCCGAAATTCGCGGCGACATCGAAAACTTCACCGGCATGCAAAAAGTTAAAACTCATATGCTGGTTAAGGATTGGACGTTCTAGCGTCTGGCCCATTACCGCTTGGTGCGCATAGCACACCCTACGGGTCGTAATGCGCTCAGCGGCGCAGGTACGCGGCGAAGTCGATATCGCCGGCGGACAAAATCGCTTGCACGCGGTTATGCACGTTGAGTTTGTGCAGGATGGCGGAGACGTGGGCTTTTACTGTGGTTTCGGCAATTTCCAGGTGGTAGGCGATCTGTTTGTTGGATTCGCCTTTGGTCATGCGTTCCAGCACCAACAGCTGTTTGCGGGTTAGCGCTTGCAGCAGTTCGGGGGCAAAGCTTGGGGCATCGTTTTGGCGGTGGCGGGTGGGGTTTTTCTGCGTGCGGATGATGTCGGAGGGCAGGTACACCTGGCCGTTGAGGATCTGCTCGATGGCTTCGGTCATCTGCACGCGCGGTGACGATTTGGTGATAAAGCCCACTGCGCCATAGGTGATGGCTTGCAGCACGATTTGTTTGTCTTGCTCGGCGGAAACGATCACCACCGGAATGGTCGGCGCCTCGTTGCGCAGGTTGATCAGGCCGTTGAGGCCGTGCATGCCGGGCATATTCAGGTCGAGCAAAATCAGGTCGAGGTCGTCGTGTTCCTGGGTCAGCAGCAAGGCGCTGTCGAGGTCGGCGGTTTCCATCACCTCGGTGCCGGGGAAACCATCGGTAATGACGTTATGAATGGCCTCGCGAAACAGCGGGTGGTCGTCGGCAATCAGAATTTTGTACATGGCCAGCACCTGCTTTTTTATCGTTATAGGGGCTTAGGGGAACGCTTGCGGCTGCGCGGGGAGTAGCGGTAAGCCGGCTTGTCCCCAGGCATCAATGCCGTCACGGTACCAATAGAGGTGTTTGTAGCCTAGCGCGTAGGCGCGCTTGATGGCGTTCCAGCTCGCCCAGCAGTCGGCGCGACAGTAGAACACCAAGGGGCGCTGCTGATCGCCTTCGCTAAGGCGCTGCAAATTGTCGCTGAAATAGGCTTGCCAGGGGCCGTCCAAATCACCGTTGCCGGTATTGGCCAGCCATACGCTGCCGGGCAGGTTGGCGTGGGGCTCGTCCTCAATAAATTGGCCGTTTAGCCAGGTGCGGCGATACACATCCACCAGCCGTGTGGCCGGTTGGGCTTTGAGCAGTTGTTGCAGGGCGGCGGTGTCGAGGGTTTGTGCATGCTCGGCCGTTGCCGGTGTGGGGCTGCGGTATTGCGTGATGCGGTAACCGTCAGTGGAAAACAGCGCGGGGTTGCTGTCGGCGGCCTGGCAGGTGGCGGCCAAGAGTCCGAGCAGCACGCAGGCGGACGTGTGCGAAAAGCAGCGCATGGCATGTGGTCTCATTTATTTTTATGCGGCCATTACAGGCCAGATGCCATGCGTTGGGAATTGGACGTTGAGCGGGTAGAACCAGTACCAAAGTAGTAGGGGGAGCAACGCGGTCCGTAGGGTGTGCTGTGTGTTCAGCCGGGAGACATAGGTAACAGGTGTCGGGAGACATAGATAACGCATTTAGGCTTAGGCAATCCTTCGAATCGGGAGATCGAGTGATGCCATGGTCGGAGCGAAGCACTATGTCGATTAGACGCGAGTTTGTTCAGTTGGCAGAGCAGCCCCAGAGCAACATACGG
>NZ_JBBNAH010000348.1:0-9839 GCF_037994325.1 Pseudomonas sp. | reverse complement strand
TACAAAAAAGTGATTAAAAAGGCGAATCCAGAGATTCGCCTTTTTTGTCTTACTGCTGTGCCCACGGCAGGATCGGAATGGCCGTCACCGCATTCTGCGGACTGCCCTCGATCACACGGTCGCTATACACCAGGTAGACCAGGGTATTGCGCTTCTTATCGAAGAACCGCACCACCTGCATGGTCTTGAACACCAGCGAAGTGCGCTCTTTGAACACCTCCTCGCCATCTTTCAAGTTATCAGGCACCTGGATCGGACCGACCTGACGACAAGCAATCGACGCCTCAGCACGATCTTCCGCCAAACCCAAGCCACCTTTGACACCACCGGTTTTGGCCCGCGACAGGTAGCAGGTCACGCCCTCCACTTTCGGATCATCGAAAGCCTCGACGACAATCTTGTCGTTCGGCCCCACCCACTTGAACACCGTGGAGACCTGACCGATCTCCTCTGCGCTTGCCGCAAATGCCAACGGCAGAAACAACGCACCTAACCATCCATTGATCAATCGCACCGCACTCTCCTTGACGCCTACAGGTATTGCGCCCCGAAGGCGCGCTTAAACCAGAATCAGGTTATCGCGATGCACCAGCTCCGGCTCATCGACGTAACCCAGCAATTTCTCGATAGCATCAGATGGCTGACCGACAATTTTCTGCGCCTCAGCAGCACTGTAGTTAGCCAGACCGCGAGCGATTTCACGCCCGTCCGGATCCACGCACACCACCATCTCACCGCGACGGAAATTACCCTGCACGCTTTTGACGCCGACAGGCAGCAAGCTCTTATGGCTTTGCAGCAGCGCTTTCACCGCGCCGGCATCCAGCTGCAGGGTGCCACGGGTTTGCAGATGCCCCGCCAGCCACTGCTTACGCGCCGCCAACAGACCGCGCTCAGGCGCCAGCAGGGTGCCCAGCCGCTCGCCAGCTTTTAGCCGCGCCAGCACTTGCTCAATGGCACCACCAACAATAACGGTGTGCGCCCCGGAACGTGCCGCCAGTCGCGCTGCACGCAGCTTGGTTTGCATGCCGCCACGCCCCAGCGCGCCACCAACGCCACCAGCAACCGCATCCAACGCAGGATCATCAGCGCGCGCTTCGTAGATAAGCTGTGCATCCGGGTTATGCCGCGGGTCGGCATCGAACATGCCATCGCGATCGGTGAGAATCACCAGCAAGTCCGCCTCCACTAGGTTGGCCACCAGCGCCGCCAAGGTATCGTTGTCGCCAAAGCGGATCTCATCGGTAACCACGGTGTCATTTTCGTTGATCACCGGAATGGCACCCAACTCAACCAACGTGCGCAGCGTGCTGCGAGCGTTCAGGTAGCGCTTGCGGTCAGATAAGTCATCATGGGTCAGCAGAATTTGCGCGGTATGCCGGCCATGTTGAGCAAAGCTCGACTCCCAGGCCTGCACCAGCCCCATCTGCCCCACCGCAGCAGCGGCCTGCAGCTCATGAATGGCGCTAGGGCGCGAACTCCACCCCAAGCGACTCATGCCCGCCGCCACCGCACCGGATGACACCAATACCAGCTCAACGCCCGCCTCGCGCAGCGCCACCATCTGCTCAACCCACACCGCCATTGCGGCACGGTCCAGACCACGCCCATCAGCGGTCAGCAACGCACTACCGATCTTCACTACCCAGCGCTGCGCGCCAGTCACCTTGTCCCGCATCGTCATCCAACCTTGGCCAGAAGAGCGGCACAGCGCCACTCGTGCGAATTAGTCAGCACAACGCCGCTAATTAGCGGCGTTGTGGTTTTACTTAGTCTCGAACGTAGATGATCTCTGGACCATCATCGTCGTCTTCTTCATCCCAGAAGCCGTCATCGTTATCTTCGGTGCCAGCCACCTTGACGCCAGCGCGACGCAAGGCGCGCTTATCGTCCAGAGCCTGCAGCTGAGCACGCGCTTCGTCTTCGATACGCTGATCCAGCGCCGCCAACTCGGCCGCATACTGCGGCTCTTCGGCAATGCGCAGGGAGCGCTCCTCAAGGTAACGCATGATATCGAAGCAGAGCTTTTCTGTGCCTTCTTTACCAATGGCCGAAATCACATAAACCGGGCCAGTCCACTCCAGACGGTCAGTGATCTCCTTGATGCGAGCTTCTTGCTCTTCTTCAAGAATCTGATCGGACTTATTCAGCACCAACCAACGATCACGCTCAGCCAGCGAAGGACTGAACTTAGCCAACTCACTCACGATAGTTTCCGCAGCTTCGGCCGGATCAGATAGATCCAACGGCGCCATATCAACGAGGTGCAACAACAAGCGAGTGCGCGCCAAGTGCTTGAGGAAACGAATACCCAGGCCGGCGCCGTCGGAAGCACCTTCAATCAGACCTGGGATATCGGCAACCACAAAGCTCTTGTAGCGATCAACGCTGACCACACCGAGGTTTGGCACCAGTGTGGTGAACGGATAATCCGCCACTTTTGGCTTGGCCGCCGAGACCGAACGAATAAAGGTACTTTTGCCGGCGTTTGGCAGGCCCAGCAGACCGACGTCCGCCAACACTTTCAATTCCAGCTTAAGGTCACGCGAATCACCCGGCTTACCCAGGGTGGTCTGACGCGGCGCGCGGTTGGTACTGGATTTGAACCGGGTATTACCCAGACCATGCCAGCCGCCATGGGCAACCATAATGCGCTGACCGTCTTTGGTCAGGTCACCGATAATTTCCTGGGTAGCCGCATCAATGATGGTGGTGCCAACTGGCACGCGCAGTACGGTGTCTTCACCTTTGCGCCCAGTGCAATCAGCACTGCCGCCATTCGAACCGCGCTCAGCGTCGAAACGGCGGGTGTAACGGTAATCCACCAAGGTGTTGAGGTTTTCGTCAGCGACCATATACACCGAACCACCGTCGCCGCCGTCGCCACCGTTAGGTCCACCATTCTCGATGAACTTCTCGCGACGGAAGCTCATGCAACCGTTACCACCATCACCCGCTTTTACAAAAATCGATACTTCATCGACGAATTTCATCGGCACGCCTCCCGCCGCAATAGCGGGCTAGATAACACAAGGACAATAAGACTTTTGCAAAATCCAGCGAAACAGCTCCCGGACGATTTTGCAAAAGCCTCAAGCATTCAGAAACAAAAAAGCCCCGTCGCGAGACAGGGCTTTTCCAGCAACGTCGCGATTAAGCCGCGATGACGCTCACGTAACGACGACCGAGGGCGCCTTTCACTTCGAACTTGATCACGCCTTCGACTTTAGCGAACAGAGTGTGATCTTTACCCATGCCAACGCCGTAACCAGCGTGGAATTGGGTACCGCGCTGACGCACGATGATGTTGCCTGCTTTGATAGCCTGGCCGCCATACATCTTCACGCCAAGGCGTTTAGATTCTGAGTCGCGACCGTTGCGGGTACTACCGCCAGCTTTTTTGTGTGCCATGAGTCAATACTCCTAATAAGGATTTGGGCCGAAAAAATTAGGCCGAAATACCAGTGATTTTGATCTCAGTGAACCACTGACGGTGGCCCTGACGCTTCATGTGGTGCTTACGACGGCGGAACTTGATGATGGTCACTTTGTCGTGGCGGCCTTGTGCAATCACTTCGGCTACAACTTTAGCGCCCTCAACAACTGGTGCGCCGATAGTGACGTCGTCACCATTGCCGATCAGCAGAACGCGATCGAAAGTAACGGCTTCGCCAGTGGCGATTTCGAGCTTTTCGATCTTGAGGTATTCACCTTCGGCGACTTTGTATTGCTTGCCACCGGTAACAATTACTGCGTACATAATTTTGCTCCGTTAAATCCTGCTCACCCAGCGCTTTATAGGAATAGTCGTCGGCTGGCATGGCTGCTTGGGGCCGGAAGGACGCCCTTGCAATTGCGTAAGGCAGGTGCTGCCCAGGGAAGTTCAGGGGCCGCGATTGTACGCAAGGCTGGATGCCTGCGCAAGCACCCGTAGTGCTTGCCTTGACAGCCTCCACCCTGCCCCCTAGCATGCCGCGCAACCTTCGAGGAGCACTTGTCACTGATGCAACCACAGGCCTTCTATAACGTGGTGGCGGATGATTTTACCGCTGTCGATGGCATTATCAGACGACAACTGGTCTCCCGCGTTCCTCTGGTAGAGAAAATAGGCGACTACATCATCTCCGCCGGCGGCAAGCGTTTGCGCCCGCTGCTGGTGTTGCTCTGCGGCAAAGCCCTGGGCGGCCAAGGTGATGATCTACGTCTGTTAGCTGCCACCATCGAATTTCTCCATACCGCTACCTTGCTGCATGACGACGTGGTCGACATGTCCGGCATGCGTCGTGGCCGCTCGACTGCCAATGCCCTGTGGGGCAACGCGCCCAGTGTGCTGGTGGGCGACTTCCTTTATTCGCGCTCGTTCGAAATGATGGTTGAGCTGGGCTCGCTGCCTGTGATGCAAATTCTTTCGCGCGCCACCCGCGTGATTGCCGAAGGCGAAGTGTTGCAGCTGTCGAAAGTGCGCGATGCCAGCACCACCGAAGAAACCTATATGGAAGTCATCCGCGGCAAAACTGCGATGCTCTTCGAGGCCTCGACCCACAGCGCCGCGGCGCTGATCGGCGCTAGTGCTGAACAATCTGCGGCGCTGCAAGCCTTTGGCGACCACTTGGGCGTGGCCTTCCAACTGGTAGACGACCTGCTCGACTACCGTGGCGACGCCGAAACCCTGGGCAAGAACGTCGGCGACGACCTTGCTGAAGGCAAACCCACCCTGCCGCTGATCTATACCATGCGTGAAGGCTCTGCGGAACAAGCCGCCCTGGTTCGTACGGCCATTCAGAAAGGAGGCCTGGAAGACCTGGAAAGCATCCGCGCCGCTGTGGAAGCCTCCGGCTCGCTGGATTACACCGCCAACCAGGCTCGCGATTACGCCGCCCGCGCCATTGCTTGCCTGGATGTGCTGCCAGCCAGTGAATATAAAGACGCGCTGATCGAACTCAGCGAATTCGCCGTCGCCCGCACCCATTAAGCACGTCGGTAAATCGCTTGGTGCGCACAGCACACCCTAAGGCCCGCTTTTAGCGGGCTTTTTATTGCCGTCGATCAAGCCAAGCCGCTGCCACGCAAATTAGCCCTTGCTATTATCCCAATAGGAATTATTCTCATCAAACCAAGACAAGGAGATGAGCCATGACCTATTTGATTGATGCTTGGCTGGACAGACCCCATCCGTATCTGCGCATTTTGCATCGCGATACCGGCAAGGTGTGCGCGGTTCTCGAAGAGGAAGCGCTGGATGAATTACGCGAACAAGGCGACCTGGACCTCACCGGTCTGAACTCCAGCGAGCCCACCGTGCTCAAGGAGTTGGTACGCAACCTGTTCCTATTCTGCTACTCCCGCGCGCTGCGCCCTTCCACCGAACTGCACTGATCGGGAACCCTAACCGTTGACGTACTTTCCACAAGAATGCAAAAGGCCGAGAGCAGTGACTGCCCTCGGCCTTTTGCGTTAACGCTTGGCGACTAGATTCTTACAAGATTTCCAGCAGCTCTACGTCAAACACCAGCACGCTGTGCGGCGGAATGCCGCCAACAGCCTGGCCACCGTAGGCCAGTTCGCTTGGCACGTACAGGCGCCATTTGCTGCCAGTACCCATCAGTTGCAGCGCTTCGGTCCAACCAGCGATTACGCCACCGACCGGGAATTCAGCCGGCTGGCCACGCTCGTACGAGCTGTCGAATACAGTGCCGTCAACCAGGGTGCCGTGGTAGTGGGTACGCACGGTGCTGTCGCGGGTTGGCTTGGCGCCTTCGCCAGCAGTCAGCACTTCGTATTGCAGGCCCGAATCCAGGGTGACGATGCCAGCGCGCTGAGCATTTTCAGCCAGGAACGCACGGCCTTCGCCAGCAGCGGCTTCAGCTTTGGCAGCCTGCTCGGCTTGCATGATTTCGCGGATGACTTTGAAGCTGGCGGACATATCTTCCTGGCTCACGCGGCTGGCATGGCCACGGAAAGCGTCAGTCAGGCCAACCAGAATAGCGTCCAGGCTAACGCCCGGCGGCGGGTTGTCGCGCAATTGGTCGCCCAGTTGGCGGCCGATGCCGTAGCTGACGCGGCTCTCATCGGTGGTGAAGGTGTCGATATTCTGTTCGGACATGGCGCTAACTCCGCTGAGGCCAAAAAAAGGTCGGCCAGCCTAGCACAGATGCGCCGGCTGGCCGATGTACAGGGCAGATATACAAGGATAGGGGTCAGTGCTTGGTCAGCTTATCCAGGTAACCCATGGCAAAGGCCGACACCACAAAGGTCATGTGAATAATCACATACCACTTTAGGTATTCAGGCTCGATGTTCTTGGCATCCATAAACACCCGCAGCAGGTGAATAGACGAGATCGCCACGATGGAAGCCGCTACTTTCATCTTCAGCGAGCTGGAATCCATCTTGCCCAGCCAGTTGAGCTTTTCCTTGCCTTCATCGATGTCCAGTTGCGAGACAAAGTTCTCGTAGCCAGAAATCATCACCATCACTAGCAGGCCGCCAACCAGGGCCATGTCGATCAGCGACAGCAGCACCAAGATCAGATCGGACTCAGCGAGCGAGAAGATATTGGGCAGGATGTGGAAAATTTCCTGGAAGAACTTCAGCGCCAACGCCAACAAGCCCAGCGACAAGCCAAAGTAGATCGGCGCCAGCAGCCAGCGGGAGGCGTACATTGCGTTTTCAATAAAGCGTTCCATGGTGGCTCACAGCAGGTAAAAGTGAGCGCGAGTATACCCAGCGCACCTGATCAGACAAGCCATCGCCGCGCGCGGCGTGGGCAAAAAACAGTCAGGGTTTGTACCATTTTGTTTATCTACAGGAACTGTGGATAACCTTGTGGACGGCCTCAGGATAGACCGCGCCAGCAAGCGCAGCGCTAGGCTTTGCCAGGCTTGATCAAAGCTTAAACAAAACTGTCTTTTAGGTTTCCGGGCGGAATTGGCAATCGCCTAAATGGCGGCCGCGCTCAGCATTAACCCGGCGCAAAGCGGCCTGTAAATGCAGGCACCAGATGGACGGTTCATCGCTTTGGCTATAACCCAGTTCGGCCAGGTTATCGACAATCGCAGCAAGCACACTTTCAGCCACCAAAGGCCCGTGGAATGGGCCTTGCGTCTTGATGGCGGAAGGTTGCGAAGCGGCCATACCAGCGGCGCAGATCAGAACCCAGAGGCCGTTTTCGCCTGCCAGCGGGCGGATCACACACTCGATGCGGGTGATCAGGCCAAGACATTGACGGGTAAGGCAGAGGCTGCGCGGCATGGGGGCGGCCCTCGCGAGGTCTGGCGGTCAGACTACACCCCGGTCGACCGTTGAGGGAAGCCCGCAGGTTATCCCCGCCAGCTGTGGATAACTCTGTGGATGGACCGTGGGCAAGCAGGCCCAGCCACCACCTGCCGTGGCCGGGCGCAAACTGCTCAATGACTGACCAGCCACCGAGCAGTCAGACCATCATTTAGCGTCGGCTTTTGACTGCGCCTTGCCGGTCAGCAAGGCCGCTGCTTCCGCTTCTACGCTTGGTTCTTCTTCCTCTTCCAAGCCGATTTCGGAGATCTCCCGCAAGCGCTCAACCACCCGCGCATTAACGCTGCCTTCAGGGAACTCGCCGTCCTCGTTGGCCGCGCCCACTGGCTCGCCAACCAACAAGCCCAAGGCCTCGTCCACCTGACGTACGGCATACACGTTAAACAGCCCAGCGCGCACGGCCTGCAATACCCGTTCATCCAACATCAAGGTGGCGACGTTGGCGTAGGGAATGATGGCGCCCTGCTCACCGGTCAGACCGCGCGCCTCACAAAGGCGGAAGAACCCTTCGATCTTTTCGTTAACGCCGCCGACGGCCTGCACTTCACCAAATTGGTTGATCGAGCCGGTGATCGCGAAGCACTGTTTAAGCGGGGTGCGCGACAAGGCCGAGATCAGCGTGCACACCTCGCCCAGCGAAGCACTGTCGCCATCCACGTAACCGTAGGACTGCTCCAGCGCGATAGAGGCTGAAATCGCCAGCGGATATTCCTGTGCATAACGACTGCCCAGGTAACCGGTGAGAATCATCACGCCCTTGGAGTGAATCGGCTGCCCGAGGTTAACCTCACGCTCGATATCGACGATGCCGCTGCTGCCTGGATACACGGTGGCGGAAATGCGCGCTGGCAGACCAAAGGCCGAATCGCCTACTTCCAGCACCGTCAGGCCGTTGCACTTACCCACGGCGGCGCCAGCGGTGTCGATCAAAATAATGCCGGCGACCATGTCATCGAGAATCCGCGCCGACACCCGTCCGGTGCGCGTGGCCTTGGCCTTTAATGCGCGCTCGATATGGCCGGCATCGGTCACGGTGTCGTTGGCCAACTGACGGATAAAGTCCGCTTCGCTGACCAGCTGAAACAGGTCGCCAATGCGCGCCGACAAACGCCCTTGATGCTCAGCCAAGCGCGCGCTGTAGGTCGCCAGGCGGGCCACGGCATCGGCGGTCAGCGCCGCCATGCCCTCTTCCGAGGTGCGGGTTTTCAGCAACTGGGCAAACTGCTCGAGGCTGTCGTCGTGCAGGGGAATGTCTTCATCGAAGTCCACCAGTACGCGGAACATTTCCTGGAAGTCCGGATCGTTGTCCTGCAGCGCGTAATACAGCTGGCGCGAGCCAATGATGATGACCTTGAGGTTTAGCGGGATCACTTGCGGCGTCAGGGTGACGGTGGACAAACGGCCCAGCTCACCGAGCGGCGATTCCATCTTTAACTTGCGCGAATGCAGGGCACGCTTGAGCGCTTCCCACACGAACGGCTCACCGAGCATTTTCTCCGCTTCCAACACCAGAAAGCCGCCATTGGCACGGTGCAACGCGCCAGGGCGCAGTTGCCGGTAACTGGTGTAAAGCGCGCCTTGATCGGTGCTGTACTCAATGCGGCCAAACAGGTTGTCGTAGGTTGGGTGCGACTCGAACACCACTGGCGCGCCGCCGCTGGCGTGGTGACCGACGACCAGGCTCGGGCAGTACTGCTCTTGGAGAAACTTGCGCGCCTCGGCGTCGACCTTATCCACATCCACCAACTGCTCAACCACGGTCTTCAGCAGGTTGACCTGCACCGCTTGCAGGTAGGCGCACACGCCAGCGTTCTCCGCGTACTTCTCCGACAGCGGGCCGAGCAGCGGTTGCAGGCCCAAGGTGATGGTTTCTTCATTGAGTTGGCGCAGCTGGTTGCTCGACTCACGTTTCCATTGCGGCAGGCTGGCCAGCTCTTCGTTCAGGCGCTCTTCCAGAGCCGAGATATCGGCGTGATAGCGCTCGCGCTCGGCCTCCGGCAGTTGCGCGAACTCGGCTTCGTCCAGCGCCTTGCCGTCTTTCATCGGCGTGAAGGCGATATTGGTGCTGTCGCGGTACAGGGCGATTTCTTTTTCCAGCGACAGCCGCTCGATCACATCCAAGGCGCGGTCGTAACGTTGGTTAAAGGCGCGGTCGATGGCGCTTTTTTTCTGCTGATAAGACGGGTGCTCGAATACCGCCGGAAAGGTCGCCATAAGGTTGTCGATCAACGCTTCAATGGCGGCGATAAACGCGGTGGCGGTGCCGGGCGGTAGTTCCAGGGCACGGGGCTCGCGGGTTTCGTCGAAGTGGTTGACGTACACCCAGTCCGACGGTGTTTCCAGGCGCTTGCCTTCGGCTTTCAGGTAACGCTTAACAAAGGAAAAGCGCCCAGTGCCGGGCTCGCCCATCACAAATACGTTGTAGCCGGGGCGCGGCATGGCCACGCCAAACTGCAGGGCTTCCACCGCGCGCTCTTGGCCGAGCACGCCACGGAAGGGTTCCAGATCATCGGTAATGGTGAATTTGAACTGACTAGGATCGAAGG
>NZ_JBBNAH010000347.1:0-1632 GCF_037994325.1 Pseudomonas sp. | reverse complement strand
CCACTCCGGTGGCCGCGCAGGTGATCCACCTTCCATCGCCCTCGCCCAGCGCCTGCGCGAGCACCCACTGCGGGTTGGTCGACTGAAAACCGGTACCCCTCCCCGTATCGATGGCCGCTCGGTGGACTTTTCGGTGATGAGCGAACAGCCAGGCGATACGCCGATCCCGGTTATGTCGTTCCTCGGCAACAAAGAACAACACCCACGTCAGGTCAGTTGCTGGATTACCCACACCAACGCCCGTACCCACGAAATCATCGCCGCCAACCTCAACCGTTCGCCGATGTATTCCGGGGTGATTGAAGGCATTGGCCCACGCTACTGCCCGTCGATTGAAGACAAAATTCACCGCTTTGCCGACAAAGACAGCCACCAGGTATTTATCGAGCCCGAAGGCCTGAATACCCATGAGCTGTATCCGAACGGTATCTCCACGTCGCTGCCTTTTGATGTGCAATTGGAACTGGTGCGCTCGATTCGCGGCATGGAAAACGCCCATATCGTTCGCCCGGGTTACGCCATCGAATACGACTACTTCGACCCGCGAGACTTGAAGTACAGCCTGGAAACCAAAGTGATTGCCGGCCTGTTCTTCGCCGGGCAAATCAACGGCACCACCGGCTACGAAGAAGCCGGCGCCCAAGGGCTGCTGGCGGGTGCCAACGCGGCATTGCGCGCGCAGGGCAAGGACAGCTGGTGTCCACGTCGCGACGAAGCCTATATCGGTGTGCTGGTCGACGACCTGATCACCTTGGGCACCCAAGAGCCCTATCGCATGTTCACCTCGCGTGCCGAGTACCGCCTGATTCTGCGTGAAGACAACGCCGACCTGCGCCTCACCGAAAAAGGCCGGGAGCTCGGTCTGGTTGACGACCGCCGTTGGGCGGCCTTCTGCGCCAAGCGCGAAGGCATCGAATTGGAAGAGCAGCGCCTGAAAAGCACCTGGGTTCGCCCTAATACGCCACAAGGCGATGCGATTGCCGCGCGCTTCGGCACACCGCTGACCCACGAGTACAACCTGCTCAATCTGCTGACCCGCCCGGAAGTGGATTACGCCGGGCTGATCGAAGTGACCGGGCCTGGCCACGAAGACCCGCAAGTGTCTGAGCAGGTCGAAATCAAGACCAAGTACGCCGGCTATATCGACCGTCAACAAGACGAGATCGCCCGTCTGCGTGCCAGTGAAAATACCAAGCTGCCAGCGGATATCGACTATGCCGCTATCGCTGGGCTATCGAAAGAAATCCAAAGCAAGCTTGGCCAGGCTCGCCCGGAAACGCTCGGCCAGGCCTCGCGTATTCCAGGTGTGACGCCAGCAGCCATTTCTCTGCTGATGATCAACTTGAAAAAACGCAGTGCCGGTCGTGAGCTGGAGCAAAGCGCCTGATGTCTTCTGTTACCGCGCAACACGCTGAAGAATTGTCCCGTGGCGCCGCTGAACTCGGCATTGAATTAAACGATCAGCAACACAGCCAACTGCTCGCCTACCTGGCGTTGCTGATCAAGTGGAACAAGGCCTACAACCTTACGGCTGTGCGCGACCCGGACGAAATGGTCTCGCGCCACCTGCTCGATAGCTTGAGTGTGGTTTCCCATGTGGCTGAGGGCGGTTCCACCTGGCTGGACGTCGGC
>NZ_JBBNAH010000346.1:0-11686 GCF_037994325.1 Pseudomonas sp. | reverse complement strand
GCTTTTACGGTGCTGGCGACGATGGCCAGATCACGCCCAGCTTCGGCGGTAAGGTTGCCGCCGACTTGAACAGAAGAACCGTGTTGGGTGGTTTGTTCGCGGTTGCTGTGGCCTTTGCTGTCGCGGTTGGCGGCACTGTCGGTTTCGCTTTGGCTGGTGATGATTAGGTCGCGATTAGCGCTGAGCTTGGCGTCTTTCCCTGCGCTGAGGTTGCTGCCGCTGTTGATCAGGTTGCGGCCTGCGGACAAGGTCAGGATGTTGCTGGCTTCGATGCCGGCCGCGCTGTCGACGAAGTCTTCGCGGCGTTGGAAGCCTTGTTTGGCGGATTGGTGGGCGGTGACGCTGCGTTCGTTGGTGATATCGCCGGTAAGGGAAATGGCGCTGACGTCTCGGCCGACGATCAAGCCGCCGTTGCTGTTGCGGATGCTGTCGGTGGCGAGCAGCGAGACGGTTTGATCGGCCTGCATTAGGCCGCTGTTTTGGATTTCTCCAGCGCTAACGCTGAGGTTATTAGCCGCACGCAAGGTGCCGCTGTTGTTTAGCCCTTTGCCCGAAATCAGCTTGACGTCTTGGCCTTGAATCAGTGCTCCGGTTGGGGCCAATCGATCCTTGGCATGGGCTAGATACAGCACCGGCACCAAGACCTTTTGCCCGGCAACTTCCTGCTCCTGCATCCAGACAATGTCGTGGGTTAGGGCGGCGATTTGTTCTGCACTCAACGCGACGCCTGGCACCAAATTGAGTGCGGCCTTGCTGGCGATGGCGTTGTCCATCAGGTAACGGAATTGCGCTTCGTCGCTGGTCAGGCCATCAAGAAAGCGTTTGCCGGTGCGGGCAACGATGGCTTGTTGGATAAGGCGCTGTTCGTAGAGGCCGTCACCGAGGCGACGCTGAGTAAGGTCGGGGTTGTAGCCGATGACTTTCAGTAGATAGTCGGAGCTGACAAACCCACGCAGGCTGGCGAAGGCGGGATTGGTTACGACTAGGTATGAATGGCTGCCATCGGTGTTGAGCTGGAATAGGCCGTTGTTGCTGGTGGGCAAATTGAAGCCGGGCAACGTGGCTTGTTGCTGGAGGTCGGGAGCCAGTTGCGGGTTGTGGCTAACAGCGGTGGCGATCTGCGAACCGGCCAAATCGGTGGTGGCCAAATTACCGCCCGCGACATAGGCATAGCTGGGGCGAACCACGCTGCTGTCGAAGCTGTTTTTTGTAGCGATATCGACCTTGCCGCCCGCCTGGATAATCGCGCTATAGGTCTTGCCATCAGCGTTGGTGGCGGTGCTGCTACGAAACTCCGGGCGTTCCCACTCCATACGGCCAAGGAAGTCGTTGAGGGCGACGACCAGGCCTAAAGAATCCGTTGTTTGCGGCCAGTACAGACCGTTGAAGGCGTTGGCAGCAGAGCGCAGTGACTCGGGGTTGCGGGTTCTGGCGCTGGTAAAGACCCGGCCGGTTTCATACTCGCCGGGCTGGATGCCGGTGTTTTGCAGGTCGTCGACCTGGATGCTTAAGTCGCCCGCTGCACTAATCGAGCTGGCGTGATTGAGCAGGCCTTCGCCCATCAGACTAAGGTTGCCGCCTGCGGTGATAAACGAACTGCGACTGGCCTCGGTGACCAACAAACGGTCACGTTCCAGAATGTTCCAAACCTGGTTTTCCTTGCCGCCGTCGCAGTCGCCGGCGCCGTAGTCAGTGCTGCATGGCAGTTCGGTAATACGGGCGGTGTATTTTTCCTGGCGGGTGGTGAGTACGTCGCGCCTGTTGCTGATGCGCTTGGCTTGAAGCGTTAAATCGCCAGCGCTTTCGATGGAGCCAGAGCGGTTGTCGATTTGCTCGGTGGCGGTGATTGCCAGGTTGCCGAGGCTGTAAACGTCGCCGTTTTGGTTGGTAAAGCTGTCGATGTTGAGCGCCATGTCCCGGCCGCTAAAAATCAGGCCGGCTTGGTTCAGTAACGTCGCTGCATCAAGACGAACAGGGCCAGCGCTACCCAACGTTCCCCCGTTGCTAAGCGAACCGGCCTTTATCGAAACATCAGCCGCACCTGTCAGACTCTTGGCAACGGTTACTGCGCCGCTCGAAATCACCTGCACAGCGCCATCGGCATGGGCTTTATCGGTGAACTCAATCTGCCCGGCCTTGGCCCGTAACTGCCCGGCGCTTACCACACGGGCCACGGTTAATTTGCCGTTGGCGTCGATCTGAATATCGTCACCGCTGGCGGCCATATCGCCGGCCAGCTTTACCCCGACACCGGCCTCGGTGCCGACCAAACGAATCGCCCCGGCATACATACCGCCAAGTGCGGAACTGTCGATGGAAACCCCAGGTTTCGCACGGCCGTCATCGGCCTTTGCCGTGGCCGCCAAAGTCGCCGCATCCACGTCGTTGCGGCCAGTGACGATATTCAACTGCTGGGCATAAATCGCCGCATTGAGCTTGGCGCTGCGGGTGATCAGGTCGAACTGGCTGATATTGGCGGCGTTGAGGCCGGCGCCATCGATAACGATCTGCCCGCCATCGACATTGAATTGCCTGAGCTGCCCAGCTTCGATTACCGGTGCACCAGTGCTCAGCGTTACGCGCGGCGTATTAATAAACCCGCAGCCATCGCAGGTGATGCCGTGAGGGTTGGCGACTACGACATGGGCGCTCTGCCCAGCGACTTCGGTGTAGCCCTTAAGCTGGCTTGGGTTACTGCCAGTGACCTCGTTAAGAATCAGCCCAGCCGCACGCCCACCCAACCCGCTATTGCCAAGAATCACCCCACCCAGCTCGGTCTGGTTAAACGCCGCCGTGCCGTTATTAAGGATCAGGCCCTGCTGGCCAACGTTGTAATCAGTGAATCTATTGTGGGAAAGGCCGCTGCCATTGGGCGCGGCGATATTGACGATGGGCACACCATTGGCGGCGCTGGTGATGGACGTGCTGCCGCTATCAACGGCCAAGTCGGCCGCCGTGCTCAGCAGGGGATTAAGGAAAAGAACCCCGATTAGCAGGCGGGCAATCAGACGGCAAGGCGGGCTATGTACATCCATGTCGACGTTTTGTCTCGGCAGGTGGTTAGCTGCGAAACGTTACGACGGTGAGGGTGGTACTGAATGCCAGCTCGGGATGGCTGCGCCGTGGGATGGCAGGCAATTTATAAGCGGTGTTGCATAGGCCTGTAGGAAGTAACTGCCGGGCATTTCAGCTGCGTAATGCAGTGTTGTTTCGGAGCGAGCAATACAGACTCCTCGCCCGTTACGCCCTTCTTCCCAAAAATCGACTATGCCTGCCTCGCTTGCCCCTGCCCGCCCCGAACCTTCTCGCCGCTCTGCCTGGCAATGCCCTTAGTCGCGCCCCTGTACGGCAGCCCCAACCCGCAGAGTCTTACCCTCGGCATTTTTTCTGATGCCTTTGCTCTGGCTTGTAGCCACCTCGGCCATGTGGCGCGCGTCGGCTCCCTCGTTACGCAGAAGGAAATACGACAGCGCCGGAATAAGCACCAATGCCGCAAGCATGTTCCAGATAAACATAAACGCCAGCAGGATCCCCATATCGGCCTGGAACTTGATGGGTGACCACATCCAGGTCACCACGCCTACTGCCAGCGTTACCCCCACCAGCGCGACCATCTTGCCGGTGAATTGAATGGCGCGGCGATAGGCGTGTTGCAGGCTCATGCCCATGCGTTGTCCTTCCAACTGCACGCTAAGCAGGTACAGGGCGTAGTCCACCCCTACCCCGACTCCTAGCGCTACGACGGGCAAGGTGGCGACTTTCAGGCCCATGTTCAGTTGTACCATCAGGGCTTCGGCCAGCAGCGATGTAAGCACCAGCGGCAAGATAGCGACCACGGTGGCGCGCCAGCTGCGGAAGGTAATCAGGCAGAGCAACGCCACCGCGGCGTAGACGGCCAGTAGCATTTCCATCTGTACGCTTTTCACCACGATGTTGGTGGCGGCTTCGATACCGGCGCTACCGGCCGCCAGGATGATTTCCCGCTCGGGAGTGCTGTGCTTTTCAGCGAACGCGCTGGCTACGGCAACAACGCGTTGTAAGGTGGCAGCCTTGTGGTCGGAGAGGTAGGCCAGTACCGGGATCAGCGAGCACTCGCTGTTGAGCAGTTCGGAGTTCCATGCCAGCGCGTTGTTTACTTGCGGCCAGACCACGCCTTTGTTGTCGCTGATGGTCAGCCATTTCGGGCTGCCTTCGAAGCCACCGGCGGTGTAGGCACGCACGGTGTCGGCTAGCGAAGTAGTGCGTTGTACGCCTTCGACTTGGGAGAGTTCCCAGGCCAGGCGGTCAGCCTCGACCAGCGTCTGGTAGGCGCCGCATTGGTCGGGTGCGGTCTTGATCATTACAGCAAATACGTCACTGGAAACGCCAAACTTGGAGGTGATAAAGGCGTTGTCCTGGTTGTAGCGTGAGTCTGGGCGCAGTTCCGGGCTGCCGGCGTGCAGGTCGCCTACTTGCAGTTTTTCGCGCTCATGCAGGGCCAGGCCGGTGAGAACAATCGCCACAACAATCGCGCTGATAGCCCAGCGCTTTTCGGTAAAACGGTCGAGGGTGCCCCACAAACGGTTGATGCCGAGCAGTTCGATGGTGTGGGTTTGTTCAACCAGATGGCGCCGCGCCGACTCTTGGCTGATGCCGGTAAAGGACAGCAGCACTGGCAGCAGAATCAGGTTGGTGACCACCAGCATGGCGAAACCGAGGCTAGCGGACAGGGCCAGTTCGCGGATGATCGGAATATCCACCAGCACCAGCACGGCAAAGCCCACACCGTCGGCAATCAGGGCAATCAGGCCGGGCATAAACAGGCGGCGGAAGGTGTAGCGCGCAGCCACCCAGGGGTGGGTGCCACGAGCGATATCCTGGGAGATGCCGTTCATTTTCTGGCAGCCATGGGACACGCCAATGGCGAAAATCAGAAAGGGAATCAGGATGGTGAACGCATCCAGCACACCGCCCATGGCGATCACCAGGCCTTGCTGCCAGATCACTGCAGCCAATGAACAAATCAGCACCAGGCAGGTACTGCGCACGCAGCGCGAGTACAGGTAGATGATCAACGCGGCCACCACAGCGGCAACGATAAAGAACAGCATGACTTTGAACAGACCATCGATCATGTCACCGGAAATCTTGGCAAAGCCGGTGATATAGATGCCGATATTTTCGTTCTCGTATTTGCTGCGCACCTGCTCCAGGGCCGTGGACAGCTCTTCGTAGCTCAAGACCTTGCCATCACCGCCATGCAGGATCAGCGGTATCTCGATCATGCTCGAATGCATGTCGTTGGACACCAGGCTGCCCACCACACCGGCGCGGGCAATATTCAGGCGCAGTTTGTTGATCGACTCAGGCGAGCCATCAAAGTCGCTGGGCATTACCGGCCCGCCGACAAAGCCTTCTTCGGTGACTTCTGTCCAGCGCACTACAGGCGTCCAGATGGACTTCATCCACGAACGGTCTACGCCATTGATGCGGAAGATCTCGTCGTTGATGGCAGACAGTTGCTTGAGGTAGTCGGGCTGAAAGATATCGCCCTGGCGGTTCTCCACCACAAAGCGCACCGAGTCACCAAGGCCGCGCAACTGGTCGCGGTTTTCCAGAAAGCTCTTAATGTAGGGGTGGCTGTGGGGCAGCATCTTGTCGAAGCTGGTGGTCACGGTCAGGTTGCGTACCTGGTACAGCGAAAACAGGGTGACGAGCAGGCACAACACAATAATCACCAGGCGATTATTGAAGATCAAACGCTCGAAAAAGTTACCGGACAGCTTGTTGAATAGCGCGGGGTCACGAATGACGTTCATCAGGCCTTTGACTTCATGCTTGCTATCGACATTCATCGCTCTGTTCTCATTATTTTTAGTTCTCTACCGCCGCACGCAGGCCTAAAGGGCTTCGATGCGAACCCCGGCAGCGCCTGCCAAGGCCAGGCGCCCCTTGTCCAGCAATACCGCGCCGAAGTACGGCATGGGGCTGTTCAGGGTGACTGGGCTGAAGGTCTGACCGCCGTCCTGGCTTTGCACGACCTGACCACTTTGTGCGACCACCAGCAGGCGTTTTTCGCCCGCAGCAATGACCCGCATCACGTTGCTGGTAAAGGGCAAGGTGCTGCGTTGCCAGGTTTGCCCCTGATCGCTGCTGTGGAAAAAACTGCCGCGCATGCCATAGGCAAACACGTGGCCGTCGGCCAATGCCGTAATGCCGAACAAGGTGCCGTTGTAGGGGGTGTTAATGGCCACAAACTGCTGGCTGGTTTGATCAAGGCGCCATACGCGACCTTGTTCGCCAGAGAGATAAACCTGCCCGTCTTTGCCCGACACGGAATAGAAATGCCATTCCTGCGGGTTGCCGCTGCGGTGCATCAGCGGTGCCCAGGTTTTCCCACCATCTTCAGTGGCGAAAATTCGGTTAAACGTACCGACCACAAAGCCATGCCTGTCGTCGGCGAAATACACATCGAGGAACGGTTGGGTTTCCTGTTCCACGGCAAGGTTTTTTTCTTTGCTCAGATAGCCTTCGGCATCGGCGATCTGCTCGGGATTGCGGGTGTAGAAATCAATCGCCAATTTCGACGCCTGCAAACCATCCAGCTGCTTCTCCCACGTCATGCCACCGTCGCTGCTGTGCAACACCACGCCACCGTGGCCAACGGCCCAACCTGATTGGGCCGAAGCAAACGTCACAGCGACCAGATCGATGCTGACCGGCACCTGCGCCTGAACCCAGGTTTTGCCGCTGTCGTCGGAGACGATAATGCTGCCGCGCAATCCCACCGCCACCAGTCGAGAGCCGGCACTGGCTACCGCCAACATGGGGCTGGTGAGCATACGGGGCGTGTGTTCAGCCGCCACATTCAATGGCGCCTCGAACCCCTGCGCCAACGCGGCGCCTATCGGATGGGCGCTAAGCAACGCGACACACACCGCGCAGCAAACACGCTTTAACGCAGAGCAAGAAAAACGGGCGTTCTGTTTCACGGGTTACCTCGGCAATCACAGTCGTGTTGGCCATGGCGATGTAACGCCATGGCCAGGTTTCATCAGAACGACGTTTTAAACGTCAGAGACACCCAATCACGGTCCCAGTACTTGCCCAGCGAGGCGTTGCTGCTGCCAGCGGCACCCAGCTCATCATCCGAATGGCGAGCGATAAAGCCGTTGTATTTCAAGGCAACGTTGTATTGCTGGTAGATGTCGGCTGCCAGGCCCACGCTCCAGTTGCCCTGCCCTTCGTTGGCACCGAACATCACCGGCGAGTTGCCGTGCAGGCCCACGTCGAGGAACAGCGGCATGGTCAGATCGACACCCGGAAGCACTTGGTACCAAGTGGGCACGAACTGCACCGAGCCGCCCAGTGCACCACGAGTCTGGCAGGCGATCTTGGTCGCACGGCTGTCGTCGGCGCAGTTGTAGCCCTTGCCGTTATAGTTCTGCTCATTTTCGGTGACCTTATCCAGGTACGAATAATTGAGTTCGGTGGTCAATGCGGCCGAATCCCACAGCGGCGACTTGCTGAAATAGGCGATGGCATTGAACACGCCCGAGTACAGATCACCACGCGGTACCCAGTCATCCGGATCGCTGCCGATCGGCACATACGTGGCAAATGGCGTAGCGGTCAAAACGGCATCCGGGCGGTAGGTCAAGTCGGTGCCCAGCGCAATACCGAACACCTGCTTGGACAGGCTAAAGCCGAACATTTTTTCGCGTTTGTCAGCCGAATACTCAAGGCCGAAACCTGCCGGCACCACCCCTACCCCCGGTACGATGGCGATATTGTTGAGCACCAACTGCGGGAATTTGTTGGTGTATTCGCGGTAGTACAGGCCCATCGTGCCGTCGAGCCACGCCGGCGACCAACGTGCCGACACGCCCCAGTCGCCATGCTTCTTATCCGGTTCGCTATTGGGGTCAAACGGCGCGCCAAACACAGTGCCGCCATTACCCAGGCTTACCCCGTCGGCCGCGCCGAAATAGGTGCCACCGTCTGGCAGAACCGAGGGTTTCCAATCCAGCATGTACTGGGCCGCCACCGACAGATCACTGGTAATCTGGGTGTTCATGGAAATCTGATTGAGCGGCTTGAACAGTTCCTTGGCTTCAGTACCCGGGGTGGCGGTCGCCTTGCGGATATCGATCGGGCCCTGGTTATAGGAAACGCCGTTAACCGCCGAGAACAGCGACTCGCCCCAATAGATATTGTGCTGCCCCGCCTTGAAGTCCACCGGCACCGTGCCGATGTCGAAACCGGTGAAAATAAAGGCATCGGCAAACTCGCCCGATGGCCCGTTGTTCCAGCGGTCGGTGTAGTTGGTATAGCCACCGCCAGACTGGCCAGCGCCTTGGCCGGCGCCGGAGGCATCAAGCGCGCGATCACCTTTGAGGTCGCCTTTATACGCATCGTCGTACCAGCCATTGGCGCTGAGACGCGCGCCGTGGCGGCCTTTATAGACAAAGTCCATCTCGGTCAGGATGTCGACGCGGTTGGTTACCACATCGCCTGCGTGGGCGAATTTGCGGTCTGACTGGTAGGCCGTTACGTCACCGCGGCCCTGGTCATCACCGCAGATATTCTTGTCGCAATCCTCGGCGCGAAAGCCAAGGTTGTAGCGCACGGTGTTATCCCAACGCAGCGACATGTCGGGATTGCTGAGGTTGAAATTGAACGCAGTTGCCGGCTCCATCGCGCAGAGCATTATCACTGGTGCAGCCAGCAAGCTGCTGCTTGCCACCCTGTATCGGCTTGCCATCTTCATGTGTACGGATCCTTTTTATTATTAGCGCACTCGCACAGATCGACATCGCAGCGGGAGAGTTCTGGCCTGGAGCCCAGGCTGCCGGAACTGCCCATACGACAACCAAATTGCAGGCCAACGTTACGCTGGCAAAACCGGCTTCCCGTCGTCGGAAACGACGAATCCCATAAGCCGCGCAAATTGGTGCGTATCACCACCGAACATAGCGCCCGCACAGCGGCTGTTCTACCGGCCGCGCGGTGGCAAAGCAGCCTCGCTCAAATCAGCCAAAAGACTGTTTTTTAGTACCCGTTCACCCATGCTCAACGCGGTGTTACGGACCACGCCGGGTCGACGTACATCAGGTACGCAGGCATCACTACCTGGCTATCGGCAAACTGGGAGAACAGGTAGAAACCGCCGAAGTAAATCGCTGTACACAACGCCGCAAAACCGGTGGCGGCAAACAGTCGAACCAGCAGTTGCACACCCCCGGAAAACACCTCGCTGCCGCGTTCGATCCAAGGCAGTTTTTCCCCTCGCCCGGAGTAGATCAGCACGCTGTACAACGAGGCATAAATTGCCACCAGCAACGACTCGTACAAAGGGAACTGGAACTGCGTGCCGACCCACAGCGACAACGCACCAACGGTGTATGGCCAGGCATAGGCATGCGTCAGCTGGATGATGGCCGACTCGGCAACCAGGTCGAAGGCAAACGCCGCCGTGAACGCCAGCAGTACGGCACCCAACATGCCTAGGCGCGGCCGCAGCCGGTCAAACACCTGCAGTTGAATGGCAGCCAACACCACGCCGAAATACATATACATCGGCGGCCCCCATAACCAGGCCTCGGCGTATTGCGTCGGGCCGCTGTGGCCGGGAAAGAACGCGGCCCAGGTGCCACGGTTGAAAGAGTGCTTGTTCCAGGCCATGTGGTAGTCGCTGAAGTTCACCGTGGTGTCGAGCACATAGGTGATCAACGCGCCCACCAACAACAAACCCGCCAAGGGCGCGTGGCCGCTGCGCAGCCAGGGTCTGATCAGGTAGGCATATAAGCCTGCCAGCGCCACCAGCACACTAAGGCCTTCCAAGGCGCGTAAGCACATCAAGGTGTGGGCTGGCATGGCATCGGCTTCGGTAATGGGCACCGCCACAAACGCATCCGCCGACAATAACCATGCGCCAAACACATAGGCCGAAAAACAGCTAAACAACGCACCGGCAAACGCCCATAGAACTACTGGGCGTGCCAATGAAAAACGCGGGGTAAAAGCAGGCATCACAGCATCCTTGCCGAGCTTAGTGATACAGCCACAACAGGCTGGCGAACAGCACGGCCAACCAAGCGCTGCAAAACCACTTTAGCCAGCCCGGTGCGTGGTTCACCTCCATAAAATGACGGATCACCAGGTGCATCTTGATACCGGTGAACAGCAAGATGGAGCCCACCGCCAACAGGTGATTGGTCGCCAACAACACGTGGGAGCCGACCGCCCAGCTTGCGCCAGTAATCAGCAATAACAGTAGCCACACCCAGGTGATCGAGTCGCGGGTAAACGTGGTCATCTCAGCTTCTCCCCAGCAGGTAGATAAGCGGGAAAATCATGATCCACAGCAGGTCCACCAGGTGCCAGAACGTCGCCCCACTCTCGAGAAAGCTCACGCCCTCGGCGGGCACCTGCGGGCGCCTTGCCATGCGCCACATAAACACCAGCACGGTAATGCCGATCAGCACATGAAGCAGGTGAAAGGCGGTGATCATGTAGTAGTACATAAAGAAGTCATTGCTGGTCAGTACCACGCCAGCATTGATCTTCAGGCTGTACTCCAGCACCTTGCTCAGCACAAAAGCGCCACCGCAAAGCATCGCCAGCAAGAGCCAACGCGAGGCATCCACGCTGGGTTGCAGACGGATGCTGCGCACGCCCTTGGCGACCAACCAGGAGCTGGTCAACAGGATCAGCGTATTGATAAAACCGAAGGTCTGATTCAGTTGCGCCTGCCCAGCCGCAAAGGTGTCTGGCTGCTGCTGGTAGCTGTAGGCGAACACCAGAAACATGATGCCGTAGATGACCATGTCGCCCAGAATCAGCAGCCACAAACTGGGCTCGCCCGGCAAATGAACCACCTCGCTGCTCGCGCGTAGCGCTGTATCGGTTGCCTGCATATTCATGAGTTCACCGTTCCCTGTGCTTCAGTTGCCTGTTGCTGGATAGCGCGCAGCACCACCCACCAGGTCAACAGAATCCAGCCGAAGAAAAATACCGCCGCCATCCAGAACGCGAAGATGCCGTTCCAGGCAAACGGGCCGGTGTGGAAAAAACCGACGGTTTCGCCGCCGACAAAACCGGTGGCGGTCCATAGGCAGAAAAAGCCATACCAGCGCGGAAACACCTTGGCTGCCTGCGGCCGATACAAGGCACACAGGCCAACGGCCAACACCTGGATCAACGCTGGCGGCACCGCGCCGATAAAGAACATCCAGCTCAAGTCATTGAGCGCCTGGATGATTTCCGGCGAACGCTCCGGGCGAAAGCCGCATACCAGCCATAAGGCCGAGGGAATGATGATCGCCATTACCGTGCCGGTGGCACAGGCCATCTGCACGCCGGCCAGCGGTTGCGCCACAGGGCCTTCAATGCGTTTCATCTGAATAGAAATGGCCACCGCAAACGGCCAAAACATTGTGGCACCGAGCATCATCAACAGCGCGGCAAAGCGGATTTTGTTGCCGCCATCGCTATACATTTGCGCTGTTTCCAGCGCGCTCTGCGCAGGCGGTGGCGGCGGCACCCAGCCGGCCAACAGCAAGGCGATGCCCATCAATACCGCCATGGCCATGGCGGCATGCACGCAGAGCAACTGCGAGTTCGTATTCGCTTGCATCGATAAATTCCTGAAGTACTACATCGAGGCTTTTTGCTTCCCGTAGGGTGTGCTGTGCGCACCGGGCGG